>JABDQX010000190.1 GCA_013042035.1 Gammaproteobacteria bacterium | reverse complement strand
CCCCAAAGGCAATTATCGCACCCCATGCAGGATTTGTTTATTCTGGAGCTACTGCCGCCTTTGCCTATGAGAAGTTTGCAGCGGTTCGGGCGCGGATTCGACGGGTTGTTTTGTTGGGTCCTGCCCATCGAGTCGGATTTCGGGGACTCGCGACGACGAGTGCCGATTTTTTCCGTATCCCGCTTGGTGACATTCCCATTGATAAGGAGGCGATTGCCACTGTTAGAGGATTGCCTCAGGTGGTTCTTCTCGATAAGGCCCATGTCGAGGAGCATAGCCTTGAAGTGCACCTCCCTTTTCTTTGGGAAGTCTTGGATGATTTTATGCTTGTGCCTCTGGTTGTGGGTGATACCCGTCCCGAGGAAGTTGCCCAGGTACTGGAAAAACTCTGGGGTGGTTCCGATACGCTGATTGTGATTAGCTCGGATCTGAGTCACTATCTACCCTATGAGCAGGCAAGACAAAAAGATGATGCCACGGCGCGTGCCATAGAGACACTGGATATCACAGCGCTCCATCCGCATGATGCTTGTGGTCACCATCCCATTGCTGGTTTGCTCTATTTGGCGCAAAAACGGGGGATGCTGGTGGACAGGCTTGATCTTCGCAATTCCGGCGATACTGCTGGAGATAAAGGGCGAGTTGTCGGTTATGGTGCGTGGGCCTTTTTTGAGCCGGGAGAAACCATGAAACAGGCAACGCTACGTCAAAAAAGCGAAGATGAAGCGGGTGCCGCCATGGAGAAGGTTACTGTCAATGATAAAGATTCTCCATCAACGGCAGGCCACGTCGGGTTTTCCATGGCTGAACGACAAATGCTGCTCAAGATTGCCGCCGATTCCATCGAGCACGGCTTGGGCAATAAAAAACCGTTGCCCATCGATTCAGCGCTATACTCATCCCTGTTGCGAGAGAAACGCGCTACTTTTGTGACCATTGAGAAGGACGGTAACTTACGGGGTTGTATCGGAACGCTACAAGCCGTGCGTCCTCTCGTGGAAGATATTGCCTATAATGCGTTCCAGGCCGCCTTTCGTGACTCCAGATTCCCACTCCTTACACGAGAAGAAAGTGATAGCGTGGTGATTAAACTTTCTTTGCTGACACCGGCCGAGCCGATGATGTTTGATTCGGAGGCCGATTTGATGGGCCAACTGCGTCCTGGAGTGGATGGTTTAATTCTGATCGCTGGCTCCCACCGTGGTACCTTTCTTCCTTCGGTGTGGGAGTCGCTTCCCGAACCCATGCAATTTCTTCGTCACCTGAAGATGAAGGCGGGATTGGCCCCGGATGTCTGGCCTTCGAATGTGACGGTGTTACGTTATACCACCGAGGTTATTTCTCCGTGAGAGCCGACTTTGCCAGAATCAAACGTTTGCCACCCTACGTATTCAATATCGTCAATGAACTGAAGGCTGCGGCGCGCGCGCACGGCGAGGATATCATTGACTTTGGCATGGGTAATCCGGATCGGCCAACGCCGAAGCACATCGTGGACAAGTTGCTGGAGGCGGCAGGGCGCGGCAACACCCATCGTTACTCTATGTCACGGGGCGTCCCTCGTCTGCGACGGGCCATCTGTAACTGGTATAAACGCCGTTTCGATGTGGATCTCGACATGGACACAGAGGCCATTGTCACCATCGGTTCCAAGGAGGGGTTGGCCCATTTGGCCCTTGCGACCATGGGGCCCGGCGATGCGGTTCTGGTTCCGAACCCTTCCTATCCCATTCACCCGTACGGATTTGTGATCGCGGGCGCCGACATTCGGCATGTGCCCATGGTGCAGGGATTGGATTTCTTCGAAGAATTGAAAAGGGCCATTCAGAATTCATGGCCCCGCCCGAAGATGCTGGTATTGAATTTCCCATGCAATCCTACGGCCCAATGCGTGGAACTGGACTTTTTCGAGAAGGTTGTTTCGGTCGCACGGGAGCATGAGATCTGGGTGGTGCAGGATCTGGCCTATGCTGATTTGTGCTTCGACGGTTACCGGGCGCCTTCCATATTGCAGGTTCCGGGTGCCAAGGAGTGTGCGGTCGAGTCATTTTCCCTTTCCAAGAGTTACAACATGCCCGGTTGGCGGGTCGGTTTCATGGTTGGCAATGAACAGCTAATCGGCGCATTGGCGCGCATGAAGTCTTATTTGGACTATGGCATGTTTACCCCGATTCAGATTGCGGCGATTACCGCGCTGGAGGGGCCCCAGGAGTGCCTTGACGAAATACGCAATACCTATCAAAAACGTCGCGATGTTCTGTGCAAGGGATTACAATCGGCAGGTTGGCCGGTGGAAAAGCCCCAGGCGACCATGTTTGTGTGGGCGCGTATCCCGGAGCCCTATCGTGATATGGGATCTCTGGAGTTCTCGAAGATATTGCTGTCCCAGGCCAAGGTTGCCGTCTCTCCTGGCATTGGTTTTGGGGAGTATGGAGATGAATATGTGCGGTTCTCCCTTATTGAGAACCAGCATCGAACCCGGCAGGCGATACGCGGTATTCGCAGTATGCTGCGCAAATAATTACCTACTGGAAGCGTCCGTGGTGGTAAGTGACCTTTTCTTATCGGGAGGTTGATGTGGTAGAACCAATCCGAGTCGGATTGTTGGGTCTTGGGACGGTGGGGGGCGGCACATTACGTGTTCTTACCCGGAACGAACGAGAGGTAACACGTCGCGCGGGACGTCCAATCCGTGTCAGTCAGATCTGTGCACATGAATTCGATGTCGATGCCATTGGTAGTGCCCTGGCAGGGATCGAGATAGTGGCACGGCCCGAGGATATCGTCGCCAATCCCAATATCGATATCGTCGTAGAGCTGTTTGGCGGTATGGAACCTGCCGGCTCATTGATGTTCGAAGCGATTGCCAACGGAAAACATGTTGTAACGGCGAATAAAGCACTTGTCGCCAGACGCGGTAATGAGATATTCAAGGCGGCCCGGAAACATGGCGTCATGGTTAATTTCGAGGCCGCGGTCGGCGGTGGTATTCCAATCATCAAGGCTCTTAGGGAAGGATTGGGTGCCAACCACATCGAATGGATTGTCGGCATCATCAATGGTACCGGTAACTTTATCCTCACCGAGATGCAGCACAAAGGCCGAACCTTTGACGATGTCCTTCTCGATGCCCAGATACTTGGATATGCCGAAGCCGATCCGAGTTTCGACATCGAAGGAATTGATGCGGCTCACAAGCTTGCCATCCTGGCCGCTATCGCGTTTGGTAAGCCTTTGCAGTTCGACAAGGTTCATACGGAAGGTATTACGGGCATCACGCTGGAAGATGTGGGATATGCCGAGCAACTTGGTTATCGCATCAAACACCTGGGTGTCGCTCGGCGCACCAAGGCCAGCGTCGAACTTCGGGTCCATCCTACCCTGATTCCGAAGAACCGGCTTATCGCCAATGTGGACGGCGTCATGAATGCAATATTGGTGAAAGGAGATGCCGTTGGCGCAACGCTGTATTATGGCGCGGGGGCCGGATCGGAGCCAACGGCCTCGGCGGTGGTGGCCGATTTGATCGATATAACTCGCGTATTGACGGCACCCCCGGAGAATTACGTGCCCCATTTGGCGTTTCAGCCGGATGCCATAGAAGATATCCCGATCTTACCGATGTCGAAAGTGGAGACCGCTTATTATCTTCGCATGCGAGTTGCCGATAGACCCGGCGTGTTGGCCGACGTGGCGCGTGTCTTTGGCGAGCGCGATATCGGTATCGAAGCCGTGCTCCAAAAACAACTGTCCACGGGTGCCATGGATATGCCGCTTATCATGTTGACTCGTCAGGTTGACGAGGGCCGCATGCTCGATGCCATTGCCG
>JABDQX010000188.1 GCA_013042035.1 Gammaproteobacteria bacterium | reverse complement strand
ATGCTAAAGGGCAGTATTACCGTAATTGATTCATCCGGCTCATGGATGCTCAAAGAGGGTGACGGCGTTATCGATATAATGAATGTCTGGCATAAAGGCATTTCATCAGAACATACCGAGCTGATTGTATTTTATGCCGGCGCTACCAACATCCCGATTTCAGTAAAAAAAGGAAGTGACTCCGCTTTTGCAAAAGAGTGTTTTTAATCCTGTGCTCAATTTCCTCGGTTCCATTACTCTCAGTTGGTTTCATCGATAAGTAGCATGATTGAGTAATTAATTGCTTATGAGGAAAGTTGCACACGAAGGGTTTTTAATAAATTTTGACCACATCGGATTGGGTATTTAAAAAACAAAGTTTCCAAATCCCTCCCCGTGAGTCAGGGTTGCCTATAATTTTGCTTCGCAAGATTATTACGAAATATTTTTATGTCTGATCAACAACAACTAGTCACAATCGAGATCGACGGTATCCCCCTACAAGCCGAACGGGGCGCGCCGCTCATTGATGTCGCCGACGCCGCCGGGATCACGATTCCCCGTTTCTGCTACCACAAAAAGCTTTCCGTGGCGGCAAACTGCCGCATGTGTCTTGTGGAAGTGGAGAGAGTACCGAAACCACTGCCGGCGTGCTCGACCCCCGTAAACGACGGAATGCGAGTGCATACGCGTTCGCCCATGGTGTTGGCCGCGCAAAAGGCGGTCATGGAATTTCTGCTTATCAACCATCCCCTAGATTGCCCAATCTGTGATCAGGGTGGAGAGTGTGAATTACAGGATGTTTCCATGGCATTCGGTGGCGATGTCTCCCGGTTCCGGGAACGAAAACGAGTAGTGCGAAACAAGAATCTGGGACCGCTGGTTGCCACCGACATGACCCGCTGCATTCATTGCACACGCTGTGTGCGGTTTGGGGAAGAGATCGCGGGGGAACGAGAGCTGGGGCTCATCGGTCGAGGGGAAAACGCCGAGATCGGTACGTTTATCGAGAAGACCCTTACCTCGGAACTGTCGGGAAATATCATCGATCTGTGCCCGGTCGGCGCGTTAACTTCCAAGCCGTTCCGTTATCTGGCCCGCACCTGGGAGATACAACAGTTTCCCGGCGTTGCACCTCATGATGCCGTTGGCTCCAATATTTACATTCACGTCAAGGGCGATCGAGTCATGCGGGTCGTCCCCCGGGAAAACGAGGCCGTCAACGAGGTATGGATCTCGGATCGCGACAGATTCAGCTATCAGGGGTTGTATAGCGAAGACCGATTACAGGCACCCATGATAAAACAGGAAGGACGTTGGCAATCCGTCGATTGGGAAACAGCGCTTATCGCCGCAGCAGCAGGCCTGCAACACGTCGTGCAAAACGATGGTCCGGATGCCATCGGTGCCCTGGCATCGCCAAGCGCCACGTTGGAAGAGTTTTATCTCCTGCAAAAGGTAGCGCGCGGTCTCGGCTGCCATAATGTCGACCATCGCCTGTTGGCGCAAGATTTCCGCGATCAGGCGCATGCCCCCCTTTTCCCGTGGCTGGGACAATCCCTAGCGGAACTGGGAAAAGCGGATGTTATTTTGTTGGTCGGTTCCAATTGCCGCAAGGAACAGCCCCTGATCAATCACCGAATCCGCCAGGCCGTACGCCGAGGCGCGCGGATTTTTGTGCTGAACCCAATCGACTATCCCTTCAATTATCCTCTCACGAAACGATTGATTGCGAACCCCAAGGAAATGATTACTCACTTGGCGGGCATCGCGAAGGCATTGAACCCAAAGGATCCCTCGGCAGAAGCGATCGGTATCCCCCCAAACGCCAGCCCGAAAGAAGTGGAGCGCGAAATAGCCGAGGCTTTGCGCACTGGCGCACGATGTGTGATTTTGTTGGGAGATATCGCAACGGCCCATCCACAGGCAGCACACCTTCGAACCCTGTCGGCCTATATTGCCGATCACAGTGAATCAACGCTTGGTACGTTGACAATGGGTACCAATGGTGCGGGGGCATGGATCGCCGGTGCATTACCCCACCGAAAAGCGGCCGGACAAAACCTGGAAACACCGGGCCTTGATGCCGACACCATGATCGCGCAAGGCCGCAAAGGTTACGTGCTGCTGGGCGTGGAGCCGGAGATCGATTGCGCCAACAGTCATCTCGCTGCCGAGGCCATGATCAACGCCGAATTCGTGGTCTCATTAACGGCATACCGAACCCGTCCCATGGAAGATTACGCCGATATCCTGTTGCCCATCGCACTTTTTGCGGAAAATACGGGAACATTCGTGAATGCGGCGGGTAGCTGGCAAAGCTTTGCATCCGCCGTCACACCACCGGGAGAGACACGGCCGGCCTGGAAGATCCTGCGCGTGTTGGCTAACCTGTTGGATCTGAATGGATTCGATTACATGGATGCGACGCAAATCCGAGATGAGCTGCAAGTCCTGGTACAGAATGCGGATTCTCCAGAGAAAAAGGATAGATGGCGTCCCGAGAAACTCGGGGAAAAGGTGGCTGAAAAGACAAATGACAAACAGCAGCTGACCAGAATCGGCGATATGCCGATCCATGCCGTCGATCCGCTGGTTCGACGGGCGGCCAGCCTGCAGAAAACCCCCGATGCCGGCGAAGGTGTTATCCGTATCAACAGCAAGCTTGCCGGGCTATTGGGCATCTGGGAGGGAGAATCCGCCTCAGCGGTTCAGGATGGGATCGAGAAAACCCTGCCCGTGGTCATCGATGAACGCGTCCCCGATCAATGCGCGTGGTTACCCGCAGGGATACCGAGTAGCATGGGCCTGGGACTACGTTTTGGATCTATCGAAATTTCCCGCTAACTGCGGAAAACGGTTAACGGGGAATTTCGATTTTGTATTCACTCTTTTGTTTTTCAATAAAGACCAATGCCGGAAACACCTTTAACACTCTGGGCCAGCCTGCCTGAACCATTGGTAACCGTTTTGGTGATCCTCTTCAAGATCACTCTGATTTTGGTGCCGCTTTTGCTGTCGGTGGCTTATCTCACGTTGGCGGAACGCAAGATAATCGGCTGGATTCAGGTACGCATGGGACCAAACCGGGTCGGCTTTTTCGGCGTGGCCAAGGGATGGGCGCAGCCTATCGCGGATCTCGTCAAGATGCTTATGAAGGAGTTTATCTGGCCGAGAAAGGCCAATCGCTTCTTGTTCGTGCTTGCACCGATTATTGCCCTGACTGCGGCCGTGGGAGCCTGGGCCGTTATACCATTCGACGATGGTCTGGTTTTGGCGGATGTAAACGCGGGTCTTCTCTATATTCTCGCCATTACTTCGCTGGGTGTGTACGGAATCATCATCGCCGGCTGGGCCTCCAATTCAAAATACGCCCTGCTCGGGGCCATGCGTTCGGCTGCCCAAATCATCGCCTACGAGATCGCCATGGGTTTTGCCCTGGTCGGCGTACTGCTGGCTGCGGGGAGTTTGAACCTGCGTGAGATCGTGCTGGCGCAGCAAGGTGGGGTCATCGACTGGTTCTGGCTGCCACTATTCCCTCTGTTTGTTATCTATTTCATTTCCGGCGTCGCCGAAACGAACCGGGCGCCCTTCGACGTGGCCGAAGGAGAATCGGAGATCGTCGCGGGCTTTCACGTGGAATACTCCGGCATGGGGTTCGCCGTCTTCTTCCTGGCCGAATACGCCGCCATGATACTCATCGCGGCACTGACAGCGCTGATGTTTCTCGGTGGTTGGTACTCGCCATTTCCGGACACTGCAACCGAGACGCCGATGATCGGCGTCCTGCTCGGCCCAGGCATCCATTGGTTGGTGTTGAAGACCGCCTTTTTCCTTTTCCTGTATCTGTGGTTTCGCGCTACATTCCCGCGCTATCGATACGATCAAATCATGCGGCTTGGCTGGAAAGTGTTCATTCCCGTCACCATCGTGTGGCTATTGGTGGTGGCTGTTGCCGTCATGGGAGAAGTGCCGCCTTGGTTCAATCATCCCTTGTAACTGCCGGGATAGCGATACGAAATAGCTTGGCTCTCATGGAAGATACCTTCTTTCTATCAGAAGGTAGATGCAGTCTATATGGAAGTATATTTTTTGGATAAAAAGATAGAAAGATTATACAAGAAGGTATAATGAATGGATAAAGAGATAGAAAAAATATACCTTCCGGCAGGCGCAGCCTGTTTCTGGATAGCTTCCTTTCAGCTTCGGCAGGCATGAGAAAAAACGACAATGACTACCTCCGATTCATATCATTTCACGAACTTCCACAAACTGTCATCCGAATACAGGCAATGGCTGACCGCCATGGGGGCCGTGAATACCACGGTTCTTGCCTTTGTTTTGATACTCACCGAGAAAAGCAGTGCCGCCGCTGGCAGCGGACACTATGCAACACTGATCAGTTCTCTCTTTGCGGGAATGTTTACCTGCTTTATCGGCTCGCTCCTCATGGGAGAGGCAGGATCGGTATCGAAAAACAAAGATGCGTCGCATCTATTCATGATTGCTTCCGTAAACATCCACATCGCCGCGATATTGTCTTTCTCTTCCATGATGCTTTTGGCGATAGTTCACAAGAACCTGCTCGGAGGAAACAACATCCCTATCGTTATATTTTTCATGTTTCTGTTTATTGGATTGGCTTCTTTATTATGGATGATATCCATGATTTTAAATGCCTGGAGGCGAATTAACATTCCACAGGTGGCTCGTAAGACCCTATCGATTCTGTTACTAGCAAGTGCCGTTGCCGTTGCCATCATCTACCTTCTGATTGGTCTTTTCCTGAATGGAAAAACCGCATTTCCCATTCCCTTTACACTATGCGCATTGTCTTCCGTGGCCTCGGTGATCATTTTTGTGATTGTTTCCGAGTTCGTGATGGAAAAAGATCAACCATCCGGTCTGGCGCTTCCCGTTAGCATTATGCTGTATGCCGTTGGGGTATCCCTGCCGCTGGCGTCGGTTGCGTGGTTGGCCTGGGGAGTTATTTGATGAATCATCTCCCGATACTTTATCCACGCAGGACTGTTCCGTGCTCTTGGTAACGAGCGGTTCCCTTGCCAAGCTGGAGCCCAGCGATTCCAGGAAATACTGCACGGCCCTGGTTATTACACCACCCAATAAGAGCCAAGCGGTATAAATTCCAGGAGAAAGCAAATGAAAACTCTAGTAATCGCAGTGTTAATTATTTTCATTTCCGGCTGTGGTCCTACTACAATTCGTGAAGAAGGGAAAATAACGTATAAAGATGGAGGCGAATCATACCAATTAAAGGCGCGGGTGGATAAATACAGAAAGGATAATTTCTTTTCGACTGAAATAAAACATGAGGTTTATTTGTATATAAATGGAGTTTTAGCTATACGAGGACCACTTCATAGAGATGGTTCTGGCCACATCCAGGGCGCATACAAATCTAAAACTGTGATAATGGATTGTATGAAACCAAGTCTCTTTGTGGGAACACAGTGCGAAATTCATATAGATGGAATAAATATCGGCAGGGTGGATCTTCGCTATGATTTTCGGCAATAAAACCATAGCGGAAATTATCATGGGCCAGATCAACACCCAAATCCATGTCAGCAACTTTGGCGACAAAGC
>JABDQX010000186.1 GCA_013042035.1 Gammaproteobacteria bacterium | reverse complement strand
TCCCAACACCGAGATAAAGGAGACCGAGAGGAATAATCTCGTCAGGACGACATGTAGGGTGATACGTGGTGTTGCGGGGATTGGGCGAATATGGGAAAGATGGCGGATTGGCAACATCATGGTTGTGATCCAGGATAGTATCTACGTGAAATTGGCCCCGAAGTCGGCGGGTTCGGGAAGGAATCGAGTGCAGCCGGGATCGTTTTCAGTTCAAACTAGCGTACAAACGCGCACTTAAAAAGCGCTCTACCAACAGAGCCAATCAGCAATTCGAGAGTAATACCTACTCGCCCGGCAAGGCGAAGATTGGTACCCCTACATAGGTAGGCACCAACCTTCAGCGCCGAACCAAAGGCATTTCGGCCCTCGCGCGGAAGATCCTCGCTCCATAAAAAGCACTTTTTATTCGGCGACAATCACATTCCGTCATGCGATTTCCCACGGCAGCTCCATGAGAAATCACCGATGAAAAACTATAAGCTGCTATCAAGAAAGGCGAAAAGTTGGGATTTTGTAATTGCACCAACCTTCGTGCCTTGTATCTCCCCCCCCTTGAAAAGCATCAAGGTAGGTATTCCTCTAATACCATATCGCGGTGGCGTCCGCTGATTCTCATCAATATTCAGCTTGGTAATGAGAACCTTCCCGGCATATTCCTCAGCGACCTGGTCCAATATGGGAGCAATCATTTTGCAAGGACCACACCAATCGGCCCAAAAATCGACCAAGACTGGTAATTCCGCCTTAAGTACCTTCTCATCGAAGGTTCCGTCCGCAATATGGACAATCCGATCATCACTCATAAAATGACATCTCCAATTTGATTGGCTATCCTCAAAAGTTAAGGCAGCATTTGAGCCGAATTGCGTTCATATTGCAAGTTATTCCGTGTATAACTTTGCCCACACCCACTATGTTTAGTGGGTTACGAGTTCCAGAATACCTTATCGAGAAACGGCATCCATTGACAATCAGTAACTTACAAAAGTATTCGCACACAATGGACAAATCAAATGAGCCTGTGGCACAAGGTCCAGATATACTGCATGGCAAAGCCAAAATAAGAATCGAGGCTTTGCATACAGTGGAAATTATAAACATTCAACACACTTACGTCACGGGATAATGTGCATTACACTCTAATCAGAACCCCACGGACTTAGAGACGCGCAGTAACTGTTCGATGCCATCGCCGGAACTTGGGTTTATTCGCAATATCCGTTATCTTCCCTCGCCATCGGGTAATATTAACTACGCAAAAACTAAAGCGAGACGGTTAGCACTGTATCTGACTGTAATACCATGAGAAGATCTCGCTTTAGTTTTCGCGGTCTCAGAGCCTGTTTGGTTAAAGGGTATCGTAGCGAAAAAGTGGGAAATCGAGGCCATTTTTTCGCAAATTCGAGGTCAATAGTGAACTATTGGCCAAGAATTTGCGCAAATCATGGACAGATTCTACCGCTTTTGCAGCCGATATCACTTTAACCAAATAGGCTCTTAGTAAAATAGGAAACCATTATTATGAGAAGAGTACGAGAGAAAGCCCATCGATTATCATGGCTAATTGCCATATTCCTGATTGTTGGTCTTCAAGTTGGGTGTGGGCAAAAGGGATCTTTATATTTTCCCGATGAAGCGACGGAAAAACGACAGAACTAAAGTATGCTGCACGTTGCAGAATCACAGGCCATTACCAACGCGGATCGCCTAAGCCTTACGACATTTTTTGCCATCGTTGCCCACGTAATTCTCGTGTTCGGGATCGATTTCTCCCCTACGGATAAATCGTCCACGCATGTAAACACGCTTGATGTCGTTCTCGTACAGACTCAGTCGGATAAAGCACCCGATGAAGCCAGTTATCTGGCCCAGGCAAACCAGGCAGGTGGTGGCGACAGCAAGGAGAAAGCGCGCCCTTCCGCGCCGCTGCCGGCGCCATTCGTGAATCGAACACCAACCGAGATCACAACAGCACCGCCATTGTCAGCGTCGCGATCCCTGGACGAGAAATTCAAAACCGATGAGGCGTCGCAATCCCAGAGCTCGGCACCAAAACCTGTTATCGCGCAAACATTCCGGCGCAACAAACAAAAAGTACAAAAACAACCACCGCCAAACCCAAAACCTACTCAGGAACCTCGACCCACCAAACCGGTAAAAACACAAAGTGCACCATCGGCCTCCACCGAAAAAGTAAATGCGGCGGCGCTGGTGCGCCGGAGTCTTGCGCTAACCAGCCTGAACGCCGAGATCCAACAGCGGCTTCGCGCCTATGCGGAACGCCCCAGACGCAAGTGGATCACGGCAAGGACACGTGAGTACAAATATGCAAGCTATATGGAGGCCTGGCGTGCCAAGGTCGAGCAGGTAGGAAACCTTAACTATCCGGATGAGGCAATGCGCCGGAAGTTATCGGGGAATCTATTGTTGGGCGTCGCGATAAACGCCGATGGCACCATCAACGAGATTACACTGCATCGGTCATCGGGCTACAAAATATTGGATGATGCGGCAATACGCATTGTTAGACTTGCCGCCCCCTTTGCGCCGCTACCCAACAATATTCGTAAGGATGTAGACATCCTGCACATCGAACGAACCTGGCAATTCCTGGCGGCTAACCGACTGACTGCCCGTTGAAAAGGAAGCCATATCCTGATGAAAATCGACAGGAGGCGAGATTGAGTTGGATCTCAAGACAATTGATCGATAAAGTGTACCGGAAGGAAAGTAGGGACGCATAACCAGGCTGTTGCTTTCCGAGCGCGCATGACGGTCTTATTTTGGTTTTCTGCGAGGCTCACGAACCGGCCGAATCTTCGGCTTTTGCTATCGAATGTTTGTGTGTTTGGTCTTCGATAGCTAATCTCAAAACACACAATTAGAGCATAATAGAGCGCAATAGAGCGCAATGAGGAAAATATATGAATATCTATGTTGGAAATCTGCCATACAGCGTAACCGAGGATGACTTGCGAGAGGCATTTTCAGAGTTTGGCGAGACATCGAGCGTCACGATTATCAGTGACAAGTTCTCGGGCCAATCCAAAGGATTTGGGTTTGTTGAAATGCCAAACAACTCGGAAGCCGATGCAGCAATCAAGGCGTTGAACGAAACGGCCTTCAAAGGCAGAAACATCAAAGTGAATCAGGCCAAGCCGAAAGGGGACCGCCCGCAGCGTAGTAGTAGACCAAGATACTAATTCTTGAAAAGCCCCACTTCGTGGGGCTTTTTTTTGTCTCTTATCCGCCGAATCCCGAACAAAACAACAAGAAATCGGGTTTGCTTGTTACAACGACATTCAACGAGAAACAACGCTCACCAAAGAATCCACCTCAACATCTTCCACCGCCACTTCCTGCTGTGCGCCACCGGGCCAAAAAACACGTATGCTATCGATACTCTCCGCGACGCCAAGGCCGAAGGTCAGCGGCAGCTCCACCTGGGAAAGATAACCACGGGTCGGCATCACCTGCCGACGTTGCGTGATATCGCCGGATACCACCTCCACCCAGGCACCGATGGCATCGCGATTGACAGAACCGTTTCCCGTAAGCTTGATGCGTAGCCAGTGATGCTCTGGTGCCAGATCCCCCAGACCATGATCATTACGCAACAATACCGGGGAACGGCCAACTTGCGTTATCACGACATCAAGATCACCATCGTTATCGAGATCGCCAAAGGCCGCCCCCCGCCCTACCAGTCGTTTGGTTAGACCATCATCCTTATCCGGCGACACTTTGCAAAAGGTGCGTTGATTATCGGGACCACAGTTCCAAAAAAGTTGGGGCAATTGTTCGTAGTGCTGGCTGGATTGGACAAGATTGATGTCCTGTTCCAGGTGACCGTTGGCCTGGAAGAAATCCAGGCGACCGTCCAGATCGTAATCGAAGAAAAACAAACCAAAGGTCAGTGCAAGCCGGCTGGCGGTTCCGATGCCCTCGCCAATCGCCTCATCGGTAAACAAATTACCTCCCTGGGTAACGTACAGGGAGCTCATCTCATTGGCAAAATTACCCACCGCAAGCCCCATGTCGCCATCATTGCGATAATAGGCGGTGTCAGTGCCCATGGCACCGGTTGCCGCCCCGTTCCGATCGAAGGCGACGCCAAACATCACCCCCTCCTCTCGAAAGGTGCCATTACCCTGATTGTGCAGCAGGAAATTCCTAACGGTATCATTGGCAAGGAAGATATCCAGATAGCCATCGCCATCCACATCCACGGGGGAGATCCCCAATGTCTTTGCCATGGGCTGCCCGGTGGCAGGATTATCCACCTGGATACCGCTCGTCTCGGAGACATCCGTGAAGCGCCCTTGCCCATCGTTTCGGTACAAATAGGGATAGGTACCGGCAAAGGTAGTCGGTGGTCCATAGGCCCGGCCAATGCCGGTCAACTGAAAGCCGATGGCCAAATCGATATCCCGCGACCAACGCACGTAGTTACCGACAAACAGATCCAAATCGCCATCGTTATCGTAATCGATAAAGGCACTCCCGGTACTCCAGGCATCGCCCTCCCCCGCTACCCCGGCATCTTCCGTAACATCATGGAACCTACCACGCTCATTGCGAAACAGCCGATTGCCGCCCACCGCGGACAAAAATACATCCACCCAACCATCATTATCGACATCCCCCACGGCCACGCCCATGCCGTAAAGGGTCACATGGAGACCCGCCCGCGCGGTTACATCCGTAAACCGACCGGCGCCGTCGTTTTGGTACAGAGCCAAAGTCACCGGCGACGCATCCGCCGGCGCACTCTCCGGCCAATGGCTACCATTCACAAACAGCAGATCCTGATGGTCATCGCCGTTGTAGTCGAAGATCGCCACGCCCCCCCCCATGGTCTCGGGCAATAATTTCTCACCATTGGCGCCATTGACGTGCACAAAATCAATGCCCGCCTGTTCGGTAACCTCAGTAAAAGGGACGACCGGCGGCAGCCGATCGACGGATGCTGGCGGCACTCGCGGCCCCTGGACCTTGGCAATCCCAACCGGCCCCCGAGGGGCACCGACATATCGATAGGCGAATATGCCCAGAACCACGATGGTGGCAAGAATCAGCATGACCAATATCGACCAGCGAAAGGCCTTGCCGATAATGGCGTCGTTGGGGTGGGTGGGTGGGAGCATGGGTAATCTCTTTTTTACAACATCAACTAACGAAGTGGGACCATATAATTCCGCGCGGCAGAATCATAACGCCCCCTCATACACAATCCGCCAAACTTCGCTCTTTTTGCCGCTCCCATCTCCATCATCATCTTTTTCCTTGCGCCAATACTGCCGTTTTCCGCTACGGCTGTCGTAGTTACTGCTACGATAATCCTGGTGAAAAGTGGCCTCCACTGTATCAGGTTCACCGGGATAGCCAAGAACGCGGAGAGTCGATATACCCACCTGAATATATTGCTTTCCCGCATTGACGCGCCTCTTGTGCTCAAGCCATGACGCACGGTTCCCTGTTTCGTTCCGAAAATCACGGGAGTAATGTCTGGCGTAACGGGTGTTATCCCGACTTTCCCAGTCGAGGCGCCAACGGTCGAATTGTGCCTGGAATTCGTTACGGCGAGCGGCAATTTCCCGTCGCTCAAACCAGGGTATCTGTTCTGCAATGATAACCGGGATATTGGGTACGGCGAGTACATCTTTTATCAGGCGTAAATCCTCATTAGCAATGGCGATGCAACCGTCGCTGGAATGTGGCGGGCGACTATAGGTATTGGAAGGGACACCGTGAATCCAAATGCCGTGTCCCGTGCGATCAAGTCGATTGTCCCATTTGTTGGGATAATTCACGGGAAACGCACCAGCGCCGTAGCGATCGGGCAGGTCCTCGGCTGGAATGCTGTCCACGGTCATGTAGATGCCAATCGGCGTTTTTTGATCGCCCTCCGACTGTTTTGGGAATCCGTTCTTACCCACCGAAGCATAATAATCGCCACGCAGATGAATTTTGTCGGCGCGCTTCTCATCATGATTTTCAAACAAATAGAGCCGTGACTCGCTGATATCCACGACGACCAGATGCGTTACATTTTTGCCCGGTTGAATGAGATACCCGGGCAGGGTATCCGGATCGGGACGGCGCAGGTGATGTTTGACACGCTGGCGGGCCTCTTCTCTGAGCCCAAAAACTTTGTCTTGTGGTGCGTTTGAGCGGCTGCCGACATTAGTAATCGATTGGCCTTTTGATAGCAGCAGATCCCCGTAAATTAGCTGTGCCAGACGAAATTCCGGGTGTGTTTCTATGAGGGTTTCGATGTCGTGTAAAGCGGTATCCAGACGATTTTCACGGATCGCGGCCAACGAATCCATGAGAATTTTCTCGGTTGCATGGGATGGAGCGCGGTGCTGTGCGTAAGCGGGGATGTTATCGAGATGGGTATCCAGTGTCAGCTCGGCACCCATGGCCGGCGCCAATCCCAATATAAGATACAGGAATGCCGAGATGAAATGGTATTTTTGGGAAATCAGCGGCTTATGGCAGTAGCTTATGGAAAGAAGTTGCACACGGAAAAAATGATAAAAATGACGTTGTGGACACTATGATTTCATGCAATTTCTCGCAAACCGTCTTTGCCGTTCGCGAGAAATTCACTTCTTGGTTTCTTCGCGGATGAGCCGCCAATTACCCGCTATGTTCACCAGATCAATGGCTTTATGCACCATGTCCTGATAGGTGTTTGACCGATATTGCTGGATGAAATGAATCCGTACTCTATCGTTGTCCAGCATAATGATCCTCGGTTCCGAAATAGTAACCTCAATGAATTTCGGGGCTAAAATTCGATTGCGCCGCTGTGCTTTCCACGAAGAAAATGGCATGCCATTGGATGGGACGAATGTTGGCGCATAGGATGCGATATATCCTTCCACATCCTTGTTGGACCACGCCTCGGCCCACGTGCTGAGCGCGGTCAGCGCATTGCGTTTTGTCTCTGGTGGTACAGATTGGTCAGATTGAGACGGGGAAACGGACGCGGATACATCCTCCGATGTCTCTGCCTGAGCGCTAACAACGCGAGGTTCCCGCCGCGAGGGTTCTGTTTCTTTCGTATCCGTGGCCGAAGAAGTGCCGGTGTCGGCAATCTGTTCCGGGAAGAGTTCCCGAATCATCTCGATCTTGGTTTTGGCCGATTGATTCTCTTCGTCGAGTTCCAGGGCCTTGTTATACGCCTCGGTTGCCATCATGGCATAGATATCGCCCAGATTTTCATGGGCCGTTGCATAACTTGGGTGCGTTTTGATGGCGACCAACAAGGCATCACGCGCCTTCGAATAGTCACCTCGGCTTGCATAAAGCACCGCAAGGTTATTGTATGGCTCCGGTAATTGCGGATAGTCCTCGGTAAGTGCTGTAAATACCCCAATTGCCTCATCGAACCGTTTTTGATCTGAAAAAATAATACCCTTGATGAAGCGCCCTTCCGCGTCACCCGGGTTTTTCTCCAGGTATCGGTCAACCTGTTCTATGGCCTCCTGGTAGTTATTCGCCTCCGCGAGCGCTCGAATATTTTGCAGGTCACTGACATTATCGGTTGCTTTGGCGGGACCTCCTATCAGGGCCCACATACACAATCCGATAACTGTCGTTCGAAGTACAGACATTGCCATAATTTGTTTACTCCCCCCGTGTGCAACTTTTCCCGTAACCAACTGGTCAAATAATGCCATTTTTTGGCAGGATTCCTTCAGGCTTCTAACTCATGGAGCATAATGGCACCGAGAATATAATGTATCTTGGAAAAGTTGCACACGGAGTTCCCTCATAATCAGCAGAACATGTTAGCGCTTCGCGCCAAGACCGAAAGGGGCTGGGCCTTGATTCGCGCATCGGATTTTCCAGGATCTTCGTTTTTCCGATACGTTAAAGTATAGAGCCTGTGGTTAGGGTCTCCTTCCTGTTAAGATTAAGTTAGTTTGGGAAATATACCCGAAATGGTGATAAATTTGTAGCAGTTTTAGTTTCTTAGCGCTGGAATTTTGAACAAAACGACCAAAAAATCCTCGTGGCGTATTTTGGTTCCGGTTATGTCGGGTTAGGTATAAGACACGCTCTTACCTTTCCCCCATACGTTGTCCTATCGAATGAAGAAACCGCTCGCGTGGAACGGGATTCGTAATGGCCGAAAACAAGA
>JABDQX010000184.1 GCA_013042035.1 Gammaproteobacteria bacterium | reverse complement strand
AACGACACCCACGGGCCTTGGGCTGTTTTTCGGGTTTCTGGGGTTTTCCAAGATGCTGCACGAGCTGGGGCATGCCTATCCGGCCAAACACCATGGCCTCAACATCCCCACCATGGGCGTCGCCTTCCTGGTGCTTTGGCCTGTTTTATTCACTGACACCACCGAGGCCTGGAAGCTGCGTTTTCGTCGTCAGCGGCTCGCGATCGTCATCGGTGGCCTGACGGTAGAGCTTGCGCTTGCCCTGTTTGCCACGCTACTTTGGTCACTGTTGCCGGATAGCCCGTTGCGTGGCGCGGTCTTTATGTTGGCCGCAGTGACCTGGATCGGGTCACTTGCCATCAACCTCAATCCCTTTATGCGTTTCGATGGCTATTATCTACTGTCCGATCTTTGGAATGTCCCGAATCTTGAGGGGCGTGCCTTTGCCATGGGACGCTGGCGCATGCGCGCCTTCCTGTGGGGGCTCGATGATCCGCCACCGGAAAAAATGCCGGACAGGCAGCGGCGACGATTGATTCTCTATGCCTACTTTACGTGGACGTATCGTTTCTTTCTCTTTCTCGGCATCGCGCTTCTCGTTTACCATTTCTTTTTCAAGCTGCTTGGGCTTTTTCTGTTTGTCGTGGAGATCGTCTGGTTTATTCTGCGCCCGATAAAAAACGAAATGAACGTCTGGATAAAGCGCCGCAAGGATATCGTCATGAACTGGCGGATAGCTCGAACATTACTTTTGGCGATGCTCCCCCTGGGTCTTTTGTTTCTCCCGGTTCCCATCTCGCTGCACCTGCCTTCGGTTCTCAAGGGCGCTGATTTTAGCCGCGTCTTCCCGCCGTTGGCGGGGCGCATTGAGCAGGTATTTGTCGAAAGAGGCGATCGCGTGAATGTCGGTGATCCGCTGTTTCAGGTGGCCTCCCCCGATCTTACGCAGCGTATCACCGAGGCAAAACAGAAGCTTAATGTGCTCGAACTGCAGAAAAAGCGCCAGAGTGGCAATGATCGTCTAAGACAACGGCAGGAAGTCCTGGAGAGTCAATATCTGGAGGCCCGGGTACGTTACCGGGGGCTTGTCCATCAGGAAAGCCGGCAACGGATAGTATCCCCTATCCAGGGAACGGTGACGGAATTGATGGAAAATATCCGTCCGGGACGATGGGTCAATGAAACTCAGGTTCTGGCATTGGTCGTCAGCACCGGCGCGCTAAGAGTGGATGCCTATATAACCGAGGAAAAATTACGTTACACCGCTTCCCATATGACGGGGCAATTTATCTCCGATATCCCCGAATCGCCATCGTACCCGGTGCGGCTCGTGGCGATAAATCCTGCCAGGGTTGCCGTCATGGAAGACCCTTACCTCACCAGCCCCTATGGGGGCCCATTGATGTCGCGTTTGGCGGAAGGAGAGCAAATCGTTCCGGAAGATGCCCTATATCGCCTGCATTGGCGGGTTACACCACCCGACACGGGAATTCGGGACCCGCTCCGGCACATCGAGGTGGGTGAGGTCCATGTCCATTCCGGGGCCAGTGTTCGTATTCTGGATTTCTTGAACTACGTATTTGCGGTGCTGATTCGGGAGTCGGGGTTTTAGTGCCGGAATCTTGAACAAAACGATCAAAGGATTCTTGTCGCGTATTTTGGTTCCGGCTGTGTCGGGTTGGATGGAAGTTGGGGAAAAAGACGAATAAGCCGATCCGTTCCTGGACGGAAATCGCCTTAATCCATGTAAATTCGCTGACCAATGGCCCCAACCGGACGCGATACAAGGTCTGTCCATGGTTGCTTGCCGAGGTGATTCGAACTGCGCTGCCCATGTCGGCACATAGAAAGGGGTCAGGTCTTGTATTTTGCGTTTTGACCCGTTGGGCAAAAGGAAAGACCTGACCCCTTCCCCTTTGCCCCCGTTTTCCTAGTGCCACGTTCCCCCTTATTTTAAGCGTTCAGCGAGGCAAAAAGTGGTTAGATGCAAGGCGCGCAAGTGCAGACATAGTGAGCTCTTTCAAACTTGCGCAACGCAGCAGGTGGCCGCTTTTTGCCTCGCCCGAAGGGAGCCCTATAAACACACCAAGGCGGCGTTACAGCCCTTGGAAATAGCTCGCTATTCCCT
>JABDQX010000183.1 GCA_013042035.1 Gammaproteobacteria bacterium | reverse complement strand
GCGCTGGACAGATGCGGCTATTTTCCGCCTATCGCGCTTCACCTGATTGCAAGCGGTGAAAGCAGTGGTAACCTGGAAGAGATGCTGGAACGGGCCGCGCTGAATCAGGAACGGGAACTGCAGACCGTTCTGTCGGCCATCCTTGGTATTTTCGAACCGCTGCTTATTCTGATTATGGGCGGCATCGTACTGCTCATCGTGATTGCCGTGTTACTGCCTATTTTCGACTTGAATCAATTGGTGGTGTAAGAGCGTGGCGGGACCGCAATCGGGCTACCGCCTCGCGACGACCGGGAATTTTCTGACACCCTCTGAAGCTCCCATGTCTTGCCACCTATCAATCTCAATCACGGCGTCAAATCAGTTTATTGCCGGGTTACTGCAATGGCCACGATACCACTTGGTCAGCCGGGCAGGATCCACGCCCAGCGCAAAGGCAAACCGCAAAACCCACATCAATAGAATGGTTCTCACGATGCCGTTTTCTTCCCAACGTCGGCTGGCGGTCACCAGTGGCGTCGTCAGGCAAACAGGGAAACCGGCGAGCGCCTTGAGACGTCGACTGATCTCGATGTCCTCCATCAATGGCAGCTCCGGAAAACCACCGAGTGCATCGAAAGTGTCTCGGCGCATGAATATCCCCTGATCACCGGTGGCAATACCGGTCAACCGGGAACGCAGGTTCATCATCCTCGCCACCAGAGTAAGAAGCGGGTGGCCACCGGACAGACGGATATCGAAGCGTCCCCAGGTTTTTCGCCCGGATAGGGCATCGAGCACGATTCGATCGGCGTCTTCGGGGGCGTGGGTATCGGCGTGCAGGAACCACAGGGTCTCCCCTCGGGCAATATTCGCGCCGGCGTTCATCTGCCGGGCACGGCCCGGCGTTGTGACCAGTACCCGGTCGGCCAGGGACTCGGCATGTTTGGCCGTCTCGTCGCGGCTTTCTCCATCCACAAGGATGACTTCCTGTCCACGCCGGCGCATGGCCTGGAGCGGCAACAGGGTAGCAATGATGTTTTCAGCCTCGTCGCGAGCGGGAATGATGATAGAAAGGCGAGAATTCTTGTCTGGCAAAGTGTTCAAGTTTTTTATACTTTTTGGGAATGAGACGCGATGACCCGCGTCTCTACCAGCGAGATTAGGTGATTGCCGGAAAAGAATATACCGGATTGCGACGTATTTTGTTCGTATTCAAGGCGCGGCAACAGGCGCATAGTCGTTCTATGTAACTGTTGACGTAACGCACAAGACGGGCAAAAGGACAAGCAAGCTGGTATGTTTTTTGACAGAAATCGCCTTATATCCAACACCATGGGACAAACAAAAATGACACAAACAAAAATCGAAGTGGGTGAACAGGCACCTTCCTTTACCTTGCCTGACGAAAATGAACAACCGATCTCCATTGATGATCTACGGGGTAAATGGGTTGTGTTGTACTTTTATCCCAAGGATAACACGCCGGGTTGCACAACCGAGGCGTGCGAATTTACCGATAACCTTGCGCAATTCGAACAACTCGACGCCGTGGTCATGGGGTGCAGTCCCGACAACGCTGACCGTCACCGCAAATTCATCGCCAAACACCAATTGAAAATAACGCTTCTCAGCGATACGGACCATGAGATCATGGAACGATACGGGGCCTGGGGGGAGAAGAACATGTATGGCAAGATAACCGAGGGCGTGATTCGTTCCACGGTACTCATCGATCCGGCGGGAAAGGTAGCGCACCACTGGCGCCGGGTGCGTGCCGCAGGGCATGCGGACAGCGTGCGTAAAAAGCTTGCGGCGCTACGATGATTTTGCCGATGCGCTATCCCGATCACGACGCAGTAACTCCCCCGCCAGGGCCAGATAGGCGAGCGCGCCGCTGGAGTTTTTGTCATAGAGCAATACCGGCAATCCGTGGCTCGGCGCCTCGGCAAGACGCACGTTTCGGGGAATCACCGTTCCGTATACTTTATTACCGAAATGTTTGACCAACTGAGCGGATACCTGATTCGAGAGATTATTGCGCGCATCGTACATGGTGCGCAGCAAGCCATCCACGTGCAGTTTCGGGTTTAGAATTTTGCGTATTTTCTCGACGGTTTCCAGCAGGGAGGAAAGTCCTTCCAAGGCATAATATTCGCATTGCATCGGGATCATGACCACATCCGCTGCCACCAATGCATTGACGGTCAGCATGCTCAAGGTCGGAGGACAATCGATGATGATGTAATCGTAATCGTCTCGAACCGAATCGAGAGAGTGGCGCAGGCGCAACTCGCGGGCGAATTCATCCAGCAAACCGACCTCGGCGCCGGTCAGATCACCGTTGCTCGGTAAGACCGTGTACTTGCTATGCTCCACGAACACGAGCGCCTCGCTGAGGGCCATTTCGTTCATAAGCACGTCATAACCCGAGGCGGTCAGGTTATTTTTGTCGATACCACTGCCCATGGTGGCGTTTCCCTGTGGATCCAGATCGATCAACAAAACGCGCCGCTTCGCAGCGGCCAGCGATGCCCCCAGATTGACACTGGTCGTTGTTTTACCGACGCCACCTTTCTGGTTGGCAACCGCAATGGTTTTTCCCATGTTTCTTATAATCCCAACCCAAGATCAAAATTATTCGCGCTCAATAATAGCCAGATGCCGTTCGGCGGCAAGATCGGGCACGGTAAGCGGGACAACCGTTACGGTTTCCAGGATTGCCGCCTCCGACGCTGCGTGATTTTCCGCGCTCTTCGCGGCGCCCCTCATGGCCAACAGCTTGCCACCGGGCGCCAGCAACCGCTTGGCATGGTCCCACAGAATCGATAGATCTCCAACCGCCCGCGCGGTCACCGTATCGAAAGGGATCCTCGGCGCGTATTTCTCCGCGCGCATGTGCACGACTTCTACATTAGGCAATCCAAGCTCGATTGCAACCTGTCGGCAAAAACGCGTCTTCTTTCCATTGCCATCAAGTAGCACGCATTCCATGTCGGGGCGGGTGATTGCCAGCACAATGCCCGGCAGACCCGCACCGGTACCCAGATCCAAAAGGCGCTTCCCATGGATATAAGGCAAGATAACAAGGCAATCCAGGATGTGCCGGCGCACTATTTCGATGGGATCCCGAACCGACGTCAGATTATAGGCAAGGTTCCACTGAACCAATAGCCCCACATAGCGAATAAGCGCACCGCAGTGTGCCTCGTCGAGGGAAAGGTTTGTCTGTCCAATGCCCTGCATCAGGCACCGTTCGACTTCCTCGCGGTTCGCAAACACGTTACACCCTCATGAAAAAATCACAGCACATAAGGACTTTTAAAGTGTTCCAACATTTTGATGTAACTGGCGCGCTCGAACCCCGTTGGGTTTGCCACATGCTGCCGACTCATGGACCCTTTCATCTGCTCGACGGAAACATACTGCTTTTCTTCCATCCACTCGGTCAGTCCATCCACGAGGGTTTTTAGGTGCCCGATACCATTTCGCAGCAAGGCCGCCGTGGTCATGACGGCATCGGCCCCGGCCATCAGGTATTTAATCAGTTCGACATGGGTATCCACCCCCGTGGTCGCGGCGAGGGATGCATCGATATGACCGTGCAACATGGCAATCCACAACAAACGTATGCGGATCTGTGTCGTGCTGCTCAGTTTGAGATTGTTAATGATTTCCAGGTTATCGATATCAAAGTCCGGTTGATAGAAGCGATTGAATAGCACCAGGGCGTCCGCGCCGGCCTCGTCGAATTGTTTTGCAAGGTGGCCGGGTGAACTGAAATAGGCGCTCATCTTCATGGCCACGGGGATGGAAACGGCTTCTTTGACGTGCCGCAGGATCTCTACATAGCGTCGCTCCACTTCCTGACCGGAGATGCTCATATCGGTGGGAATGTAATAGACATTCAGCTCGATACCACGGGCGCCGGCTTCTTCCATATTCTTTGCATAGTCGATCCATCCTTCGTTGGTGACGCCGTTCAGACTTCCAATAATAGGGATATCCACGGCCTTCGACGCATGGTGCAAAATATCCAGATAACGATCCGCACCGATATGGTATTCCTCCATCGTCGGGAAATAGCTCAATGCCTCCGGAAAGCTCTCCGTGCCGTGGGACATAAAATGTTCCATCGCGGCGGCTTCGTGCTTGAGTTGTTCCTCGAACAGAGAAAACATGACCAATGCGGAAGCACCGGCATCTTCGGCCTGCTTGATGTTATCCAGTTTTTCCCACAACGGAGACGCGGAAGCCACAACCGGGTGTTTGAGCGCCATTCCCATATAAGTGGTGCGCAGATCCATGGTTTATCCCTCTCTTAAAGTATTTCTCGTTTCCACGCTCTGCGTGGGTTTTACCAATCGAAGATATTAGTATTGAACAGCGTAATCTCTTACCGGTTTATGAACGGTCCGTGCTGATAAGCGAAAAAAGATAATTCAGTCCGCCAAATAATGCCGGTAAATTATCTATGGAAAGGCTCGTGGTGTTTTTTGTAAAAATGCTTTTTTCCAGAAATCCGAATTCCCAATATTTTCCATCCGTTACGATACCGTAAACAGGATATTCAATGGCGGATCCGGCGCTTTCATTGATTTTTTGCGCGGCAACCAGCTCAGCCAGACACTGCGCCCAGCCCTGCTCGAAGTCGTTTTTTTTCGCCTCGGCAATCATCAGCAGAGGCGTTTCCAAAACGGTTTTTCCCAGTGCCGATCTTTTTGAAATCATATAATCCGGCGTTCCACTGAGAACCACATCATAGCTAATCGGTTTTTGTACCCATAATGAAAACTGCGAATAGAATTTTTTATAGGCCTCTCGCAACACGGGCAATATGATCAGTTCACAACGGGCTGCCTCGGAAGAAAAGGCATCCAGATTCGTGATATTGAAATCGATTTCTTCCAGAAACCGGGTGGGGTTTTCCACCGGATTCGTTCGCATAAACCCGGACTCTTCATACCGGATGTTGTGCGCGGTTTGTACCTGGGCAAGGGTTTTATAGTCGCTGAAGGGCATCCATCTATCTCCTTTCGTGCTCTTCCTTAAAAAACCAGCATGGTAGGAATCAATGCAATCGTCCACATCCGCATTAACCCGTTAACCGTTCCAGGCAGTTAATGGATTAATGCGGAATTACCGAGACATCAAACCCCGATTTTCCCTGCTCTCCCTTCTGTGTAAAAAACCGGCAATTTCCCTCCAAATTCACCAACCAGACTTCCAGCGCGCCTTGTTGCAGATAGAGTCTTATTTTCTGCTGCATTTCCGCCTGACTATTTCCCGGTGAAACGACTTCCACACAGATTTCCGGAGCGTATTCGAAGGGGTCATCTTCCAGACTTTGGCGCTCAAAGAACGCCGTTGACCCCCAGGCAACATCCGCAACCTTCACACCATCGACAGTCCGGATTCCACACTCGGTAATGACTTTTCCATGGGGCAGATGTTGGCGCAACAAAAAGGCGATCTCGGTTTGTGTAAATCCGTGTAGATTGGATGCCGGAGACATTTCGATTTTTCCTTGCCCATTCAATTCAATTTTATAAGGCAGGTTTTGCAAACACGGATCTGCCAGAACATTGGACCACTGCATGGTTTTTTCTCCGCATAAGGTGATTTCAGGAAATCACCTAAGCCCTCAATCGTCCTCTGGAGTCGATGGCAAATTATCTCGTGTCGCCATCCGTTCATATCTTGCCCAGGTGCGGTTCACGCGTTCCTGGGCCTGTTGCAGAAGTTCAGCCGCTCTTCCGGGATTCAATCGATCAAGGACGTTGTAACGCACTTCTCGATAGGCATAGTCTTTGAGCCTGATGGTCGGACGGTGAGAATCCAGCAAGAACGGGTTTTTCCCTTGATCACGCAGGCGTGGATTGTATCGGACAAGTGGCCAGTGACCGCTTTCGACCGCCAGTTTCTGCTGCGTTAAGCCATTTTGCATATTGATGCCATGGGCAATGCAATGGCTATAGGCGAGGATGAGCGAGGGGCCTTTATAGGTCTCGGCCTCCCGGAAGGCCAGTATAGCCTGTTGGGGATTCGCGCCCAGCGCGACCCGGGCCACATACACATTGCCATAGGCGATGGCCTGTAGGGCAAGGTCTTTCTTGCCTATGGATTTGCCGCCGGCGGCGAATTTGGCGACCGCGCCCAATGGCGTGGATTTGGATACCTGTCCGCCGGTATTGGAATAAACCTCGGTATCCAATACCAGGATGTTCACATCCCGGCCCATGGAAAGCACGTGATCGAGACCACCGTAGCCGATATCGTAGGCCCAGCCATCACCCCCGACGATCCAGACGCTGCGGCGAACCAGATGATCGGCAACGGAGGCAAGGTGACGTGCTTCGTTGCGCACGGCTTCATCCGAATCAAGGGATATCAGACGCTCCTTGAGTTGATCCACCCGGTCCCGTTGTGCCCGTATCTCGGATTCCTCTTCCTGGGACGCCGTCAGAAGCTCATCGACCAATTGTTCGCCGAGCCGGGCGCGTAGTTTTTCCAGCAGCTCCGTGGCAAGGGCGTGGTGTTTGTCGGCCGTCAACCGGAAACCTAAACCGAATTCCGCATTGTCCTCGAATAACGAATTGGACCAAACGGGGCCACGGCCTTCTTTGTTCACCAACCAGGGAGTCGTCGGTAGATTTCCACCGTAGATCGACGAACAACCGGTAGCGTTGGCGACGATGAGGCGCGGACCGAACAATTGGGAGACGAGCTTGAGGTAGGGCGTCTCGCCGCAACCGGCGCAGGCCCCGGAGAATGCAAACAGCGGCGTTAGATATTGCACGCCACGTACCGTCGAGAAATCCACCCGCCCCCGGTTGTTTTCGGGTAATGTTTCGTCGAAGAATTCGATATTTTTCTTGTCCCGCGCCAGGGTTTCGGCTTTGAGACGCATGTTGATGGCCCGTGTGCCACTTTTTCCTTTGTCCTTGGCCGGGCAGACCTCCACGCACAAGGCGCACCCGGTACAGTCTTCCACAAAGATCTGCAAGGTAAACCGGATATCGGGAAAACCGCGTCCGCTAATCGGTGCCGAAAGAAATTCGTCCGGCGCATCCTTGAGCCGTCTCTCGTTATAGAGCTTGGCGCGAATTACGCCATGGGGGCAAACCAAGCTGCAATTACCGCATTGGATACAGATATCCGGTCGCCAGACAGGAACGTACAGGGAAATGTTGCGTTTTTCCCAGGCGCTGGTGCCGGTCGGGTAGGTTCCGTCATTGGGCAGTGCACTGACAGGAAGATCATCGCCTTTTCCCGCCATCATCATGGCCGTTACCTTTTGCACGAAGTCCGGTGCCTGTTTCGACACTACGGGGGGAATCTCGATGGTGCTGGTGATGGATTCCGGAACATCAACTTTATGCAGATGGGCCAGCGTGTGATCGACCGCCTCGAAGTTTTTGCGGACCACATCCTCGCCCTTGATGCTATAGGTTTTCTTGATGGCATTTTTGATCTTGTCGATGGCCTTGTCCTGGGGCAACACCCCGGAGATGGCGAAAAAGCAGGTCTGCATGATGGTGTTGATACGGGTTCCCATGCCGCTTTCCCGCGCGACCGTGTAGGCATCGATGACATGAAATGCCAGATCATTGTCGATAATCTGTTTCTGGACCTTGCGTGGAAGCCGGTCCCATACCTCGTCCGGGCCGTAGGTGCTGTTTAATAAAAATGTACCGCCCGGCGCTGCATGTGCCAGGACATCGGCCTTTTCCAGGAAATTGAACTGGTGGCAACCAATGAAATTGGCCGATTGAATGAGGTAAGTGGAGTGAATCGCCTTTGGGCCAAAACGCAGATGGGAAACCGTCTGGGAACCGGACTTCTTGGAATCGTAGACAAAATATCCCTGCACGAAGAATTCCGGATCTTCTCCTATAATTTTGATGGTATTTTTATTGGCCCCAACGGTGCCGTCCGCGCCCAGACCGAAAAACATCGCCCGCACCACGTTCTCGGGTTCGATGATGAACGTGGCATCCACGTCGAGACTGGTGTGGGAAAGGTCGTCGTGAATACCGACGGTGAAGTGATTCTTGGGTTTATCCTTGCCAAGCTCATCGAAAACCGCCTTGACCATGGCGGGCGTGAACTCCTTGGAGGAAAGTCCGTAGCGGCCACCGATGAGCCGAGGCATCGAATCCATGGGTAACTGATCGGCCTCCCGCGCCTCGCTGAGGACGGTGGTGACATCCGTGTATAGCGGCTCTCCAGTGGCTCCCGGTTCCTTGACGCGGTCTAAAACCGCAATCGATTGAACGGAGGCGGGGAGCGCATTTAGCAGATGTTTTGAGGAAAACGGCCGATAGAGATGAACCTGTATCACACCGACCTTCTCTCCTTGCCGCCGCAAGGCCGAGACAGTCTCTCGTACGGTTTCGGCCCCGGAGCCCATCAGGATGATAATCCGCTCGGCATTTTCGTCACCATGATAGTCGAACAGCCCATAGCGCCGCCCCGTCAACTTGGCAAACTGCGCCATGGCATTTTCCACGATGTCGGGGGTTTTGGCGTAAAACGGATTGACGGTTTCACGTGCCTGAAAATAGATATCCGGGTTCTGCGCCGTGCCACGCATGGATGGAGAATCCGGATTAAGACCGCGCAGGCGGTGTTCAATCACCAAATCATCGCGAATCATGGCGCGGATTTGTTCACTCGTGAGCAATGTCAGCTTGTTGACTTCGTGGGAGGTCCGGAATCCATCGAAAAAATGCAAAAACGGAAGACGCGCCTCCAGGGTTGATGCATGGGCAATGAGCGCCATATCGTGGGCTTCTTGCACCGAACTCGAACAAAGC
>JABDQX010000178.1 GCA_013042035.1 Gammaproteobacteria bacterium | reverse complement strand
AACGACGGGTGGCCACGTGAATGTAAGCGGCATCACGCTCGACGTCGATAACGCGTTCTTCCTCCACATAGCAGACACTGCCTTTCCCATCGATATTTGCATTTCCGTAATTTGTGGCGCTTTTCAGCACCAAGGAGAGAAATAGCGTTGCCTGGGTGCGATGGGGCAAACGGTGCAAAAAACCGAAATAGGTCTCTGCGATCTGCCTGTGTCGGGATTCTTTCTCGTCTTCGCAAAACCCGATGAGGTGTTCCATGAAAAGATTGCGGGTGGTCAGGCGTTGCAAATAGGTCTGACAGATGGTCGGGGCGTAATAGGAAAGGCGCTGCAGGGGAGGAAGCAATTCCTTTTCAAGAATGGTTGCGAAATCATCATGTGCGAATTTTTCTATGGCGTGATCGGCGAAGTGCTCGCGCCCTTTCTCATCCAGCGTATGGAAAAGACTCGACTCCAGATGAACCGAATCCTGATGATGGGCCTTGAGGAGCTTGTCGGTGAGTCGCCAATAGGGAGCAGCGGGATATTGCTCCGGGTCTTCCTCAATGGTGACGATGTCTTCCTGGAGCGGCAGGGAGCTGTTATAGAAGATTTTGACAATATCCTTTTCATCAACAAGCCCCGGCAATCCACCATCTTCTCCGCCGAATTCTTCTGCTATTTCCTTGGAAACACGTTGGAGTCCTTTTGTGAAGGCTTCGAGCCTTTCGTGGCGCAGGTAGTTTTCTCCGGCAGGCAGAATCTGGGAAAACCAAGTAATGGGAGGCGTTCTTTTGAACCCAACCTGATTCTTGAATTTCTGGGAGTGGATTTTCTTCAGAAACTTGAAGGTTTCGCGGCTACCCTGCTCATTGAGTTGGGCGGCCAGAGCGATTTGGCCCGCCATGGGCAATAATACGTAGAGCGTCCATGGATCAAGTCCAGAGCGGGTATCCACCAGAATGTAGTCAAAGGGACCACCTTTAGTCGATCCACCAATGTTGGTGTCGTGTTTGGCGATTCTTCTGACCAATTCCTGAAGCATCCAGATAACTTGTTGCGAAGGGTCGTCCGGTTTTCGATGGTGTCCGGCAAACATGTGGGCAACAGCCGAGTCCAGATCGTCCCACTGAAGGGGGGCGTCGAGAATATCCCCATAGGCAGGCATCAGCCACAGTTCCCCCGACATGGGAAAGTCCCGCAGTCCCCTTTGTGCCGCTGCGGAGCCTAACGAAGATTTATCGCGAAAGAACTGGTTCATGCGGGGAGGCGCGCCGAACTCGGTTGGCCCCAGTAAAACAGGGTGAATAAATTCCTGTATCGGTATCTCGCAATCTTTTTCACCGGTACAGTTTTTAACGTAATATTCGGCCAAATCCACGATTCCCTTGCCGAAATAATCTCTGAAGTCCTCGGCGGGTCTGAAGGCGCTCATCAGGCTAAGCCCCGGCGCCTCGACATCCCCGTCGATGAGCAATACCCGGCTCCCGGCGCGGGCCAGCAGATAGGCCACATTGGCCGCAGCAATGGTCCTGCCGGAACCGCCTTTCATGGAGGCAAAGAGGATAATGTGGTAGTCAGTGTTGGAGGGAAGGTTCATGCGGCTAACAGATCTTTTTGAGGTTTATTGAATTCTTTTCCAACACCGGTGGAATTAAAACGGTTGTCGGATTTTTTTGGTATTGGTTTGTTTAATAAGCGTTGAGTTCTTGCCTGTGTGACACGACCTGATTTGTAGACATTACGGTCGTGGTTGCTTGTTTTTGAGGCGTTTGGCAAGTAGCCAAGGAGATTCGATCTTGCTTTCTCTGATTTATTAACCGAGCCGTAATCAATCGAAATTTTATGGAACTCTTTTCTAAAGCCGGGGAATTCTCTTTCCACAATTGAGATCTGCTGGTCACTTTCACTGAATATCGGTTTTCTTTTCAGTTGTTGCTCCCATTCCAGTTTATCGCATACCTCACAGACCCGATTATTGAAAAACGAGAGAACTTTTTCATATCTCTCATCTTCGGCCCAAATGTCATTCAGCAAATCCCATGCTTCCATGATTGCCTCCCAATCCGGTACCGTGCCTCTGGTTTCTCCCTTTTTCAGTTCTTTCGGCAGATGCAAAACGCCCTCTATGGCAGGCCCCAGCAAATCGATATTCGGCTGTTCCGCATCCGGCGGTGTGGCAAGGATTTCTTCCCAGACCGCTTTCATTCCCCGCTGCCATTGCTGTCCTACCA
>JABDQX010000177.1 GCA_013042035.1 Gammaproteobacteria bacterium | reverse complement strand
TCTTTTATCAGGAGGATTTTGATCAGTTGCAGGCGGAGAACGAGAACTTCAAGTGGTTCGTTGCCCTTTCCGATCCACAACCGGAAGACAACTGGACAGGCCCCACCGGATTCATCCATCAGGTGATAATGGATAATTATCTTGCCGATCATTCCGCCCCTGAAGATTGCGAATACTATATGTGTGGACCGCCCATGATGAATTCCGCGGTTATCAGCATGCTGGAAGATTTAGGGGTTGAGCGGGAAAACATCATGCTGGATGATTTTGGGGGGTAAGAAATAGCTTTTCCGATACATGAGTACCCGTTACGCAAGATTCTGGGGAGTCCGTGGCTCCTGTCCGGCGCCGTTCATGACGCATATGCAAACGGGTGGCAATACCTCCTGTGTCGAATTCCGGGATGGCAACCATCTGTTGATCTGTGATGCCGGGACCGGAATCATCCCGCTGGGCGATGCGTTGCTGCGCCAGAACGAGATCAGGGAAATAACCCTCATCCTTACCCACTATCATTGGGACCACATCGCCGGATTGCCGTTTTTCATGCCGGCCTTCACGCCCGGCTGGAAAATCAACATATTCGGTCCGGGGCAGGCCCGGACCGATATCGAGGCGTATCTGGCCACACAAATGCGCGAGCCCTTCTTTCCGGTCGAGACCGACGCCTGGCTGTCGGATGTCGAGTATATCGATGCCGGCAGGACACAGCTTACGCATGGCCCTATCCATATCGAGCGATTTACCCTCCGTCACCCCAGCAACACATACGGATACCGCATCGATATGGGTGGCAAAAAAATCATCTATGCTTCCGACAATGAATTGCCCTTTCCGAGCGAAGGGATTGACGAGAAAACCGAGCGATTGGGCGGCTCGGAACCATCGAGTCGCGAGACCAGGGAAACGGATACATGGCGTCAGGCCATGGAGTACATGCACGGCGCGGATTTTCTCATCCACGATGCGCAATACACCAAGAGCGACTACGAGAAAAAGCGTGGCTGGGGTCATTCCTGTTATATAGACACCGTCAACATGGCCATCGATGCCAAGGTAAAGAATCTCTACCTCTTCCACCACGATCCCGGTTACGACGATGGCGTCATCGATAGGCTCCATCGGCACAGTTTGGAGATTATCAAGGAACGTAACAGCGGCGTTGGTTGTTATGTGTCCCGTGAGGGTGGGGTTATTGAAATATAGCGCCTTGCCGCGTTTGTTATGGTAAAAGTTCAAAATTCAGGCGTTAACAGTATAAATTCCCGCGACGAATCCCCCCGACCGCCCGCCACGCGCAGGATACGCAGCTTTGTTTGTCGGCCGGGGCGTATCACACGCGCTCAACAACGGGCGCTGGAAACCGGCTGGCAACAATTTGGTATCGAAACCCGGAACGAGGTGCTGGATCTCAATGGAATCTTTGGCCGGCATGCCCCGCGCTATCTGGAGATCGGCTTTGGGATGGGAGATGGGCTAATGGAGATGGCGCTTGCGAATCCCCAGTGCGACTATCTGGGTATCGAAGTGTACGAACCGGGTCTTGGTCGCCTCATCCATCAACTGACCGAACGGAATATCAGTAATGTACGGGCTATTCGCGGGGACGCCGTCGAGGTATTGGAGCGTTGTATCACCCAGCGTGCTCTGGATGGCGTATTCCTTTATTTCCCGGATCCGTGGCCCAAGAAGCGCCATCATAAACGCCGGATCGTGCAGCCTGGGTTCGTATCCCTGGTTTGCGGGCGGCTCAAGCCTGGGGGGTATTTCGAGCTGGCAACCGATTGGGCCGATTATGCCGCGCACATGCTGAAAACCCTGGAAGCGGAATCGGGATTTACCAACATGGCCGGCCCTGGCCGTTTCCCGCCCCGTCCGATCCGTCGGCCGTTTACCAAGTTCGAGCAGCGTGGCCGGGGGATCGGTCACGGAATTTGGGATTTGGTGTTTGTGCGCAATCCTTCTCACTAACCGCCACTGGTGGCCCATTAGCAGCGGTCAGTGAGAAAAACGGGCGTTACAGCTTGTCGGCGTGTTGCGCCAGATAATCGGCCACACCCTCCGTGGAGGCCTTCATTCCCGATTCTCCCTTTTGCCAACCGGCGGGACAGACTTCACCGTGCTCTTCGGTGAATTGCAGGGCATCCACGAGGCGCAGCATTTCGTCGATATTCCGGCCCAGCGGCAGATCGTTGACTACCTGGTGGCGTACGACACCCTCCCGATCGATGAGGAAAGATCCCCGCAGGGCGATACCCGGACCGGTCTCTACATCATATGCGCGAGTCACTTCCTTGGAGATATCGGCGACCAACGGATACTGAATATTACCGATACCACCCTGATTGATGGCGGTGTTTTTCCATGCCAGATGGGTAAAATGCGAATCGATGGAGACGCCTATCACCTCGACATTGCGCGTCTTGAACTCATTCAGACGGTGATCGAAGGCGATGAGCTCCGACGGGCAGACAAAGGTGAAGTCCAACGGATAGAAGAACAAAACAACATATTTCCCACGGTAATTGGAGAGATTGAACTGTTCATCGATACTGTTGTCGGGCATGACGGCAATGCTGGTGAATTCCGGGGCCGGTTTTGTGACAAGTACACTCATTGGGTTTTACTCCGTTTGTAGGTTTGTTGGGTCGTATGTTTTTTGCATTGCGTCCCTTCCGGGGTGCATCGAAAACCTCGATTGTCCGATTGGATTCTTCGACTGGGTTTTCCGACACGTTCTTACCCCAAAGGGGCCGATTCGATGCTAACCTTATATTGCCGATCTTATATCATAGAAGCGCTTCGGCACGCTACGGGGGCAGGGTGAATTTGTTCTACCGTGATTGACGCTTATGCTTGAGCAGTTGAACAAGAATTTTCCGACATTCTCAGGTA
>JABDQX010000172.1 GCA_013042035.1 Gammaproteobacteria bacterium | reverse complement strand
TGTCTTCTATGGTGACTGAAGCCGTTGCAAATTTCATGTAATTTCCTATTTAGCCTCTTATCGCCAGAATTTTGAACAAAAGACCCAGGAGAATTCTCACAAATCGGGCCTGTTGGGTTGTGAGAGTAAGGTTACGCAGGAACAATATGTAAAATCTCGCTAACCACTACCGGCAGTGGGCAAGGAATTACGGACGGCCATCGAATTCCGCACCTTCCTTGGGAGGCGCCATGAGATCGGCTTTACTGACGCCAAGGGCCAGAACGGTTGCGCTGGCGATATAAATAGAAGAATAGGTACCAATAAGGACGCCGACAATCAGCGCGGTGGAAAAGCTATGAATTAACTGACCACCGATCAGAAATAGGGTAATGAGTACGAGGAGGGTTGTGAGGGAGGTTATCAGTGTGCGGGCGATGGTCTGGTTGAGCGAGCTATTGATAATATCGATGGCCATTCCCTTACGGATTTTGCGGAAGTTCTCACGGATGCGATCGAATACCACAATGGTGTCATTGAGAGAGTAACCTATTACCGCTAGTATTGCAGCCAGTACGGTAAGGTCAAATTCAATGGCGAACGCAGAGAAGACGCCCAAGGTAATTACTACATCATGAATCAGGGCAGCAACCGAACCCAGGGCAAATCGATACTCGAATCGCAGCGCAACGTATACCAGAATTGCACCAAGCGCAACCAACATGGCGAGCCCCCCCTGCTCGGTCAGTTCCTTGCCTACCTGCGGGCCAACGAACTCGACACGCCTGAGATCCAATTGGGTTCCGGCCAGGACTTCGAGCTCCTGAATAATTCGAGTACTTAGCGCTGCTTTATCGAGGTCTTCGTGGGGTGGTAATCGTACAAGGACGTCTCGTGTCGTACCAAAGTGCTGCACTATTGCCCGCTGGAATCCGATATCGCCCAAATGGGTGCGCACTTCGCTAAGATCCACGGGCTGTGGATAACCGATTTCGACGATTGTGCCGCCGGTAAAATCGATACCGAAATTGAGTCCACGCAGGGCCAGCGATGTCAACGACAATAGAATGAGAATCGTGGAAAAGATGAGCGTGTACTTGCGTTGCCCCATGAAATCGATGTGGGTGGTTTTCTTGAAGAGTTGCATGAATAATTTTGCTCCGATAATTTTGCTCTGCAAAATTATGCGGCCCCGTTTGACGGGGCGGAATTTATAAGCTGATATGTAAGAGCCTGTTTGGTTAAAGTGATATCGGCTGCAAAAGCGGTAAAACCGGCCCGTGATTTGCACAAATTCCCGGCCAATAGTTCACTATTGACCTCGAATTTGCGAAAAATAGCCTCGATTCCCCACTTCTTTGCTACTACGATACCCTTTAACCAAACAGGCTCTAACTTTTTGTCTGGCACCGGAGGCGTCGGACGAGAAATTACACATGCAACCTGGCAACCCTTCGGCCACCATAGATAAGATTAACGATGGCGCGCGTTCCCAGGATAGCGGTAAACATTGAGGTCACGATACCGATGGAGAGTGTAATAGCAAATCCCTTGATGGGTCCGGTACCAAAACCGAATAACACGACGGCGGCAATGAGCGTAGTGATATTGGCATCGGCGATAGTGGAAAACGCTTTTTCGTAACCGGCATGGATGCTGGCTTGGGGGGTGTTTCCATTGCGCACTTCCTCGCGGATGCGCTCGAAGATAAGCACGTTGGCATCGACGGCCATACCGGTGGTTAGCACGATGCCCGCAATACCGGGCAAGGTCAAGGTTGCCTGGAGCATGGATAGGATACCGATGATCATGACGAGGTTCATGGCAAGCGCGATATCCGCCACGATGCCGAAGATTCGGTAGTAAAAAACCATGAACGCCAATACCAGGCAGAAACCGATCACGACGGACTGGAATCCCATGGCAATATTTTCTTTACCGAGGCTTGGGCCCACAGTGCGTTCTTCTACAATCTCAATGGGTGCGGCCAAGGCGCCTGCCCGCAGCAACAACGCGAGGTTTCTGGCTTCCTCGGTACCGTCGAGTCCCGTGATGTGGAACCGGTTGCCAAATCGACCCTGGATGACCGCCGCGTTGATAACCTCGGCGATGGTACGCCGTTTGCGAACGTTTTCACCCTTGATCTTCAGGGTTTCGACTTTGTTTTCTATGAATACAACGGCCATCCGTTTGCCGATATTTCCCTTGGTGTGAGCGTCCATGTCACTGCCACCTTTACCATCAAGAGTAATACTGACATCGGGACTACCTGATTCCTGATCGATACCGGAGGCGGCATTGGTAATATGTTCCCCCGTGATGATGACTTGCCGCTTGAGCAGGATATTTCCACCTTCACGCATGGGATATAGTCTGGTCCCCAAAGGTACTCGTCCGGAGGTGCGGGCAAGCTCGGCGTCACCTTCGTGGACGGCGCGGAATTCCAATGTTGCCGTGGCGCCCAGGATATCCTTGGCGCGGGCCGTATCCTGCACTCCGGGCAATTGCACAACAATGCGATTTTCACCCTGTTGCTGGATCAAAGGCTCGGCGACACCGAGCTCGTTGACTCGATTACGCAGCGTGGTGATATTTTGTTGTAATGCAAACTGTTCCAGTTCGCGGGTGGCGAGCTCGCTCAAGGCCAGAATTAGCTGGAATTCACCGTTTACATCCCGTTCTTCGACGGTAAAATCCTGAAACTCCTTCCTGATTAGATCGTAGACACGATCCCTCAGGGCAGAATCGTTAAAACTCACCTCGATACCCTGGGTATCGATCCGTTTCACGGTTCGATAGCGAAGCCTTTCTTTCTGAAATCTCTTTTTGAGATCTTTAACGTAGCGTTCCTCGGCCTGACGAACTGCCGCATCGACATCGACTTCCATCAGAAAATGCACACCACCTCGCAAATCGAGCCCTAAATACATAGGTAATGCACCGAGATCGGTCAACCATTCGGGGGCTGCGGGAGCGAGATTCAATGCAACGACATAATCGCTACCAAGGGCATCGCGCGCAATATCCTGGGCGCGAAGCTGGGCTTCAGTATCGGGGAAACGTACAAGTAATCTATCCGTCCCCCGCTGAATATGCTTGGGGATAATTTCGGCTGCTTGTAAAGCGGAGAGAAGTTCATCCTCCAGTTTCCGATCAACGACGGAACCACGCGAGGCGAGTATCTGAATTGCCGGATCCTCCCCATATATATTAGGGATGGCAAAGAATCCAACAATGAGGAGGTTGCCGACAATAAAGAGATTTTTCCAGAAGGGGTATCGATTGACCACGATGACGTACTACGGCAAAAGGTTGCACGGAAGCTAATCCGCAAGACAATTGGCGAGACAATTCGAGCAATAGAATTATTTTTGCTTGCCTTTATTTCTATCGCTTTCCGTCTTCATGGTCCCTTTAGGCATCAGAGAGGCAACGGCGTGTCGTTGCACGCTGACCTCGGTATTTTCCGCCACTTCCAGCCTGACGAAATTATCGTCCAGGTGTGTGATGCGGCCTAATATTCCACCGCTGGTAACAACCTCATCGTCTTTCGACAATGCACTGACCATATTTCGATGTTCTTTGGCACGTTTTTGCTGGGGACGGATTAACAAAAACCATAGCAGAGCAAAAAGAACAATCATGGGGAGGAACGTTATGAAACCGGCAGGCTCCGATGGAGAACCCATGGGAGCCGGTTCGGCATGAGCAACTTCTATGAAAAAATTCATGTCGGGATTGGATATTTTCTAAAACCCACCATGTGCAACTTTTTTCATAACCTACTAACCTTTCAGGAATACTATCATCACAGGATTCTCTTGAGACTCGTAATCAACTGAAAACTGAAAGTAGTCGGTCTGAAAAAAGCCGCACACGGAGTTAAAACATTTACCGCAAAGAATTTACGCACGTTGAAGAGACTCAACGAAACGCTTTTCTTCGCGGTAACCTTGACTCTACTACCCGCGACACCGGCCTCTTGGCCCCGGAATCCCGGATAAAACGACCAAAAAATCCCTGCGGATTATTTTGATTCCGGCTGTGCCGAGTTGGGTATACAGTCCGGATAAAAGGCCCACGCCAATGCGGATTGGCCATTTATCCTTTGAGTTTTTGTACAAACTGCTTGAACTCGGACATGTTCTCCGTCATACGTTTGTTCGCGATGTCGAATGCCTGTGCATTGGCCTTTGTGATGGATTCGGTAATATCCCGCATGCTGGTAAGGCTTTTTTCCACACCCAATTGCATCAATTTGGTCTGTTGGTTGACGACATCCTTCGATGACTTTGCCTTGGATGCGCTTTTCACCGAGGAAACGGCCTGATCCATCGCATCTCGAAACATTTCCATCTGACGGTCCACGATACCCTGCGCATTGTCGAAGATAAGCTTGTTGGCGCTGGTCAATGCCTCGATATTTTTGCGTTGGCTTTCCAATA
>JABDQX010000170.1 GCA_013042035.1 Gammaproteobacteria bacterium | reverse complement strand
ATGTGGTGGAAGAGGTGCGGGATTTCCTGCTGGAACGGGTCGCCGCCTGCGAGGCCCTGGGGATCCACCGTGACCGGCTGTGGATCGATCCGGGGTTCGGCTTCGGCAAGACCTTGGCCCACAACCTGCAATTACTCGCTCACCTGGATCGGTTGGTGGATACCGGGATTCCGGTCCTGGTGGGGTTGTCCCGGAAGTCCATGATCGGAGCCATTCTGGACAAACCGGTGGAAGAGCGTCTCCCCGGCAGCATCGCTACGGCCCTCATCGCGGCGACCAAGGGAGCGGCCATCGTGCGTGTCCACGACGTGGGTGCTACCGCCGATGCGCTCAAGGTGTTGACGGCGGTTTCTGGGGTGAGATGAGGCATTAGCGCAACCAAAAGAGACTCACACAAAGCCACGAAGACACGAGAAAACCATCCCTTTGTGTTTTTGTGTCTTCGTGTGACACTTCTTTTTAATCAATGACGTTCGGCGAGATCCCGGACGAAATCACTGCCGAATATGCCCATCCCCCAGCACGATAAACTTCCGAGAGGTCAGGCCTTCCAGGCCTACCGGTCCGCGGGCATGGAGTTTATCGGTACTGATGCCGATCTCGGCGCCCAGTCCGTACTCGAAGCCGTCGGCGAACCGGGTCGAGGCATTGACCATCACGGAGCTCGAATCCACCTCTCTCAGGAAGCGCCGCGCCCGGCCCAGATCCTCCGTGACGATGGTATCGGTGTGGTGAGAGCCGTAGGTTTCGATGTGCTTCATGGCCTCTTCCAGGCCGTCCACAATCCGGATGGACAGGATCGGGGCCAGATACTCGGTGGACCAGTCTTCTTCCGTCGCGGCAACAGCTTCCGGGAGGTGACGGCAGGTTTCCGGACAACCCCGAAGCGCCACGCCGGCCGCCCGGTAGATATCCGCCAGCTCCGGTAGAACATCCGGCGCGATGCTGGTGGCCACCAGGAGCGTCTCCATGGTGTTGCAGGTGCCGAACCGCTGGGTTTTGGCGTTGTCGGCGACGGCAATCGCTTTTTTCGGATCGGCCTGATCGTCGATATACACATGGCAGATGCCGTCCAGGTGTTTGATGGAAGGGATGGTGGATTCCCGGCTCACCCGCTCAATGAGTCCCTTGCCGCCGCGCGGTATGATGATATCCACATACCGATCCATGCGCAGCAGTTCCCCGACAGCCGCGCGATCGGTGGTTTCGATGACCTGAACGGCGTCCTCGGGTATCCCCGTGGTGCGAAGGCCCGCGTGGATACAGCCACGAATGGCTTGATTTGAATGTATTGCCTCGGACCCACCGCGCAAAATCGTGGCATTTCCCGACTTCAAACAAAGCCCTGCGGCGTCGGCGGTCACGTTGGGGCGCGATTCGTAGATGATCCCAATGACGCCCAGGGGCACCCGCATTATTCCGACCTGAATCCCGGACGGGCGATATTTCAGATCCGTGATCTCCCCCACCGGGTCCGGCAGCGCGGCGATCTCATTGAGACCCTCGGCCATCGCCTCGATGCGGGCATCGGTCAGTTCCAACCGATCCAGGAGCGCGTCATCGAGTCCTCGATCGCGTCCCGCCGCAAGGTCTTTAGCATTCTCGGACCGCAGCGACGCGCGACTTGCCACAATGGTATCGGCAGTGGCCGACAGCGCGGAATTCTTCGCCTGGGTGGTGGTTCCGGCAAGTACTCGGGCGGTGGCCCGGGCCTTGCGCCCGACATTTTCCATGTATACTTCAATTTTCATTCCAAGATTCCTGTTTCAGTATATGAGCATCATCCTCACCATTGCCCGGTACTGCTGGCTGGAAGCGATGCGCAACCGCCTGCTTTGGTTTATTGGTGTGTTTTTTTTGTTTTCCCTTTCCCTGACGGCATTCATCGGCGAACTCGCGATAGCCGAAACCGTACTGTTTCAGAGTGCCTTTCTCGGCGCCGTGCTGCGGTTTGGCAGTGTCGTCGTCATGTGCCTGCTGGTCATCACCAGTATGGTTCGGGAATTCAACGACAGGGGATTGTGGCTGATTCTTTCCCTTCCCATGCCACGAGCGAGCTACTTTTTTGGGAAATTCGCCGGTTTTTCTTCGCTGGCCGTGTTTTTGGCAATGTTATGTTGTTTTGCACTGCTGATCTATGTACCAGCGGGTCAGGTGATGATATGGGGGATATCCATGGTCTGTGAGCTTGTGCTCATCGTGACATTCAGCCTGCTTTGTGTTTTTGCTTTTGAGCAGGTCACGCTCGCATTCGTTGCCGTTATGGCGTTTTATGTGCTCTCCCGTGGAATCGATGCCTTTGAATTGATAGCCACCACCGCAGTGGCAAATGGGGGTGGCGCACCTGAATTCGCCGATCGGGTGATGTCCTTGTCGATAGGTGCCATTGCCTTCATTTTGCCGGAATTCCATCACTTTACATCCTCGGACTGGCTCGTTTATCACACCGGCGTCTGGAGCGCGCTTTTGCCTGTTGTCGGACAGACCGCAGTATACCTGGTGATGTTGATGGGGGCGGCTCTATTCGATCTCTATCGAAAGGCGCTGTGAGGCCACGGAACAAGATGGGAATACCGTTCAAACGATTACGACGTGTGCACTCTACCATCCCGGAAAATGGAAAAGGGATTCATGGCGAGAGCGGGCGCGAAAGCAAGGGCAGGCACGGGGGCCTGCCCCTACTTCAACCCCGCGT
>JABDQX010000169.1 GCA_013042035.1 Gammaproteobacteria bacterium | reverse complement strand
GCGCTGGAGCGCGCCGTGGACGTTCGCGATGCGGCGACGGCGCCCCCGCTGGTGCTCGGCGTCCTCGGCCGATGAGGCGGGCCGCACCGACCGCGCTTGACACGGCCGGCGCTGCTCGTGTACGATTTCTTTTGCGTCCGCCGCGGGGTGGAGCAGTCTGGTAGCTCGTCGGGCTCATAACCCGAAGGTCACAGGTTCAAATCCTGTCCCCGCTACCAACGAAGTTCACAACATACCCCATACGATTCCGGCATCCCTTCGGTTTGTTCCGCCCAGGGCTTTTCAAGGTATCGGAAAGACAGAGATTCTGGAAAATCCGATGCGCGAATCAAGGCTCAACCCCTTTCGGCCTTGGCGCGAAGCGCTAACAAGTTCAAGCGGAATCATCGCCTGACAAACTCTCCGTTCGGCCACGAGGGCGCCGCAATCGGCTCGCCCAGGTTGGCCGCCATCAGCTTCTCCCTCGCCGCCAGCAAGCGGCCCACTAGTTCAGGTTCCACTGCGGCATAGGCCTCCTCATCTTCCCGGCGTTTGACCACGATCCCCAAAAGTTCCGTAATCGCGTTACCCACGGAGTTTTGCGAGATGGTCACGATGAGACGACCGGCATCATCTCGATAAATGAGTTGCTTATAGGCGGGACGCCAGCGAATCTCGTTGGCAAATTGTGGGTCCTGGATGACGCGCTCACGCAAATCCCGCGCCACGCGCTGAAACTGATTGCTCGATAGCAGAACCTCGTCGATTTGGCCGGGGAAATTGGCGTCATTCGGTACCCTGGCATCTCCCGTGGAAACCAGTGAAAAGAAAGTGCGGTAAAAATCCAAGAACCCCAGCAGGATCTGCTCATATTCGTGCCAGAAATACTGGTCCTTGAGTTTCGAGGGTCCACCTTTCAACTCCCAGCTTGGCAAACCCTGGGGGTAACCGGTCAGGGCAAGACTCGATTCGGTAGAGGAGATGGGATGGAGAATCTGCAGGTCCAGCACGTCCAGGAATTCGTGGTATATCTCGCTCAGGTGGCGCAGAAACAGGCTGTGGTGACCGCTATCGGTCAAATTCGGGTCCGTTGGATTGGCATAGTCGGCACTCTCGATGACATCCATGGGGAAGGCCATAAAATGATTGTGGATCATCCGAATACTGGGCACGCCGGGTTTATTCAGAGGCCAGGTGGAATCGAGGCTCGCCTCGCCACATAAGATCAAGTGCTGATCCGGCTCCGGGAATTCCTCCAGCAGATAGTCGAACAGAATCTGCGTCATGATATTCCAAACCTTCTTTTGCCGTCTGGCCATCTGATCCCGTCGCACCGCGCGTCCCAGGGGATCCAGGATACGTCGGGATGTATCCAGAATAACGGAAGTATCGAACGCAGTACTGTGCCCGATCAGCTTGCGGTACATGAGAAGGTCCTCGGGTGTCCGGAAAAGACCGTTTTCTTCCGCAAGATTCTTCAGATTGGCGGGGCTGTTGAAAAACTCCACCGGGGCCATGCCCGAGGGAATCGTCAGAGACATTTTGGGGTTGGGGGTTACGACTTGACGTGGGGCGGACTTCATTGATCGTACTCTTGCTTGGGATATCTTGAATAATCGGTAGTCCTTCGCCGACCACCAATCAAGGCAGTCGATAAAAGATTACCAGGGGAAAAAGGAATTAATGGCTGACATCGGGCGGACAAACTGATAGGTGCCCGCCCCGACATCATGACTCATCTTATCGGTATTGGCCGCCATGGAATGGACGGATTGATTGAGCACGTGCAAGGATTTATTCATGCCGGAAATATTGACCAACATCGGCTCCAGGTTAGCTATTTTCTCGGACATCTCTCCCATATCCGAGCGCATCACCGCCATGTTGGTATTGACGACACCTACCGTGGCATCCATATTTTCCACATTTGCCGTCATCTGATTCATGTTGGCGGTTATCGTGGCAATATGCTTTGTCATTTCAGCAACACCGTACGCCATAGTTTTCATGTGCTGATGCATGGACGGATCCATGCTTGTCGCCAGCTCATGCATATCCCTCGTCACGTTATAAATCAGAAAGAACCCATATGCCGCCAACATAATGAAGCCAAACATAGTAGGGTAAACGACCATTTCCCAACGTCTGGCGCTGGATTCGAAGGTTTTTGCAAACCGATTGAGCGATTCATCGGGGGATCCCGTGGTTGAATTCTGCTCCGGTGCCGATACGGTGTCTTTTGTTTTATCGTCGTCGGGGGATACTTTTTTTGTATTGTTTTCTGTAGTCATTTTCTGATTTTAGATTTTTTGGAATTCAGCCTCGGAATCAGCAATCACACCTTTGATGTCTTCTTCAGCAAGAGCATCCAATGTTTGTGTGATACTTTTAACGCCTGAATTTTAAACTTTTTGAGAAACAAGCGCTGGTGTACTGAAGTGTGTAACTTTGCTAATGGTAAGCATAATTTTCAATGCCATTCGGCGCTTTAATGCTTTCAAAACTAAAAAACGGCCCGTTTGAGGTATATCGTGTTCATCACGCCTGCGTGTTCCGGAACGGTGAACTCACGATTGCGGGTATCATGCGCCTTGGAAAAACCACGCCCCCTGGGACAAATGCAAAACACAGCCTGCATTCACGGCAAAGCATATGAGGGTAAACCGGAAAGGTCAATTCCAAACCATGTAATTTTTCATCCATCGTCAGCGGCGATCGATGGAAAATTGCCCATTAAGCCATCCCAAATCCGCAAAACCGCGGCCCGTTGCTCGGCAAATGGTTCACCCGTCATCCCGGCATTGTCCGCTCCCTCATCCTCGACTCCCTCTCCCACAAGCGGTTGCCGTTCCTGCAGGGCCAGTGCATGGACCTCGGCCCGATAGCACCGATAGGCATCGGCCAGGGAATCGGCATCCTGTTGCGACATCAGATCGGCCTTTGCCATCCCCGCCAGGAGGTGAATATTATCGCTGTGGATAAGGTGCTCACCCAATCGATTGGCCCAGCGAAGCGTTGCGTACTGCACCATGAATTCGATATCGGTGATACCGCCTGGCCCCTGCTTAAGGTCGAAACCCCCCGGACGAGTATGGTCGAGTTCCCGGTGCATTTTTTCCCGCATCCCGGACACCGCGCAACCGAGCTCATCGGGGTCGCGTTTTTTGCGTAAGATCTCGGCGCGGATTTCGTCAAAACGCCTAGCCAGCATTTTATCGCCCGCAACCGGGCGAGCACGCACCAGGGCTTGGTGCTCCCAGGTCCAGGCCTGCTGGCATTGGTAGTCCGTAAAGGCATCCATATTGCTGACGAGGAAACCGGAGCGCCCGCTGGGACGCAACCTGGCATCGATCTCATACAGGATTCCGGCAGGTGTGTGGGCACTCAGGAAATGGATGATCCGTTGCCCGAGCCTGGCAAAGAACACGCTGTTTTCGATGGGTCTATCCCCATCGGTATACTGTCCGGCTCGATCATTGTCATACAGAAATACCAGATCCAGATCCGATCCATAGCCCAGTTCAATCCCCCCCAGTTTCCCATAGGCAACGATCAAAAAGCCGGTGTCTTCAGTATCCGCGAGGGTTATTTTGCCTTCCCGGCCACTCGAATTGCCACACAATGGCCGAGATCTCGCCGGTTCAGCCACCGGGGGCTCGCTTCGTTCGACCCCCGCCACCCCACCGCCCTGGTGTCGACCTTGGAATTGGGG
>JABDQX010000163.1 GCA_013042035.1 Gammaproteobacteria bacterium | reverse complement strand
CGCTACTAGCGATTCGGTCGGGGTTTTATTATTTTGGTGCCGACGGCCGGACTCGAACCGGCACGGCTCTCGCCACTGCCCCCTCAAGACAGCGTGTCTTCCAATTCCACCACGTCGGCCTGAAACTTATCTGTCAGATTAATCCTATCCGAAGAGAACTTATCGGTCATTTCGTCCAAGGTTCTAACGATAAAAAGCGAATATATTGCTCGGTTGGATCCTTCCGGTTTTCCGGGATTGCCGGATTGGAGAACGATTTCGACGAATCATCCACCCCCATTGCTTTTCGGTGGAGCAGGAGGCACTCCATTCGTTGTGGATGTAGCCGGTATATCTACGCCGGATCCCTTCGGAGAATCAGGCAATTCAGCGTTATCGGTTCGAGGGACCGACGGGACAGGCGGAATCGATATTTCTTCTGTCCGGATCGATTGCGTTTTGTCGTTCTGCAGCCTTTCAATGACGCTGGCTCTCTTGTCCGAATGACTCACCATATAGGCGAGCGAAATACTCGTAAGGAAGAATACAGCGGCCAGTATTGCCGTCGCGCGAGTGAGAAACGAGGCAGGTCCTCGGGACCCGAACAAGGTTCCCGAGGATCCGCTACCGAAAGCAGCACCTGCATCCGCTCCACGCCCTTGTTGCAGGAGCACGAGTGCGACGAGGGCCACAGCCGCCAAAACATGAACAGTCAGAAAAATTTGCTGCATTTCTACCTTTGAAAATTGCCTCGAACCAAGACTTGGATCATCCTGCCGCGCAGATGGTAAGGAAATCCTCTATCTTCAGAGCAGCACCACCGATCAATCCACCATCGATATCCGGCATTGCAAATAGCTCCGCGGCGTTGCCGGCATTGACGCTACCACCGTACTGGATGCGCACCTTCTCGGCTATTCCCGCATCTTTGTCGGCAATTCTGGCCCGGATGAACGCATGGACTTCCTGTGCCTGATCGGGCGTTGCGGTTTTACCGGTGCCGATAGCCCACACTGGCTCATAGGCAATCACGGCGTTTTCCAATGCCGATGCACCAGCGGCGCTAAGAACCGCATCGATCTGCCGTGCGACAACCTGTTCCATTTTCCCGGCTTCTCTTTCTTCCAGCAGTTCTCCCACACACACGATAGGCACTAACCCCTCTTGTTGCGCGCGAACAAACTTTTGGGCCACCAATGCATCGGTTTCGCCGTAGTAGGCTCTGCGCTCGGAATGCCCAACGATTACGTAGGTACATCCAAAGTCTTTCAGCATCGGTGCGGCCACTTCGCCGGTGAATGCACCTGGATCTTCTTTTGCCAGATTCTGGGCACCGAGGGCAATAGTGGTGCCTTCGAGCATCGCGGCCACTGTCGGAATATAGATAAAGGGAGGGCAGATCGCCATTTCGGTGGTTTTGACGCGATCCAGACCAGCCTTGATCCCCTCTATCAAGGATTTGGCGCTTTCCTTGCTGCCATTCATTTTCCAGTTTCCCGCGACCAATATTCGTCGCTTTTGACTCATGAGTTTCCCCTTTTTAAGGTTACAGTGTCGTGTGAATTCACGATGAATAATCTACGGAAATGACCGGGTCGAACCTGAACGTACACCGCAGTCATGAAAAATTCATAAAGTGTGGCAAGGGTACCCATGGGGAAGGCGAAAATCAATCCGAATTCCCGGGTTCGGACCCTGGTATACCTTGATTCGTCCAGGTGGTAAGGAATTCTCGTAGATGGGGCTCTTCGCTCGATGCCAGTTCGTCGCGTACCCGCTGGCATTCCCGATCATGCTCCGATTGTGTCAAACGTCCGCGGACAAGCTCGAATCGTAAATACACCAGATAGGTATTGAGCGCATCGGTTTCACAGTAGTTCCGAATTGCCTTGATATCGCCATCCAGGTATTTCCCCCATACCTTGGAACCGTCCATCCCGAATTTTCCCGGGAAACCCAACAGGCTGGCAATGCCGTCAAGTGGTGCGGCCGCTCGCATCTGATAGCCGGAAAGCACGTCCATGAGATCGGTATGTCGGTAGTGAAAGCGGTTGATGTAATTATTCCAGCGAAAATTCTTATCGACGTCTCCCGTGTCCCAATATCGCGTCGCGTTGACACCGTGGAGCAACGACCGATAATGAAGGACGGGAAGATCGAAGCCGCCACCGTTCCAGGAAACGAGCACCGGGAAGGATTTTCCAATGCCGTCGAAAAAACGCTGTATCAATTCTTTTTCCGGTGATTCTTCACTGCCGAATGATCCGATTTTGAATCGGGTACCGGAGCGGAACACCGCAGAGATTGCCACAATGCGATGGAGATCGTGGCGTAAGAATTCCGTACCGGACTCCTGCCTGCGATGTTGATACATGACTTCGGCCACCTGCCGATCATCGAGATCATGCAGATCGAACAACCGCCGGCCATTTTCCACGTCGGGTACCGTTTCGATATCGAAAACGAGAACATTCATGAGTAATGTTGCTCCAACTAATGTTGCGCCACTACATGCCCGGGAAAACCCCGGTCGATAAATACCGATCGCCGCGATCGGGAATGATGACCACGATAACGGCATTTTCGACTTCACGGCAAAGATCCAGCGCGGCGGCCACCGCGCCCCCCGAGGAAATCCCGGCAAAAATACCCTCGCGGGTGGCCAGTTTCCGTGTCATTTCCTCCGCCGCCTGTTGTGTTACATCGATTATCCGATCGACTTGCCGTGCATCGTATATGCGTGGCAGATATTCTTTCGGCCATCTGCGAATACCGGGAATGCTGGAGCCTTCGGCAGGCTGTACGCCCACAATCCCGACCGTTGGTTTTTTCTCCTTCAGGTACCGGGAAACACCCATAATGGTGCCCGTCGTACCCATGGCGCTGACAAAGTGGGTAATCGTACCCCCGGTATCGCGCCAGATCTCGGGCGCCGTCGTTTGGTAATGCGCCAGCGGATTGTCCGGATTGGCAAATTGGTCTAGCACCATGCCCTCGCCCGCGGCCTGCATCTGTTCGGCGAGATCGCGCGCCGCTTCCATACTGCCTTCCTTGGAGACCAACCGTATTTGCGCGCCGAAGGCCCGCATGATAGTTCGTCGCTCGATACTCATGTTCTCGGGCATGGTGAGTATCAACCGATAACCGCGTATGGCCGCCGTCATGGCAAGCGCAATACCGGTATTACCGCTGGTTGCCTCGATAAGCGTATCGCCCGGATGAATATCCCCTCGATTTTCCGCCTGAGTAATCATACCGAGGGCCGGTCTATCCTTGACCGAACCGGCAGGGTTGTTGCCTTCGAGTTTAGCGAATAGCCGATTAGTGGCGCTGTCTGTGGTATTCCCGGCAAGCTGCCTTAATTGGACTAACGGCGTGTTGCCGACGAAATCTTCAATGGTGCTGCCCACGGCAACTACCTCTAATTATTTTTAGTATATCAGGCTGTACGCAAAATTCATCTTGAAAAACAACGACCAAGGAATTCTCGCGGAGCATTTTTATCTTGGTTGTATCGGGTTGGGGGTTACAGGGCAAGCGCCAGAATCAACGCGTCCTCCGAGCCCTTTTTACCGCCCTTTTTGACAGGATAGTACGCGGGACGAATGCCTACTTCATTGAATCCCATGTGTTGATAGAGCTCGCGCGCCGCGTGATTCGACGGGCGAACCTCCAGAAACATGGAATCGGCATCACGTTCCTTGGCCGTATCGATAAGATCCGCAAGTAACCGGCGCGCGATGCCTTGATTTCTCCGCTCCTTCCGAATACACAGATTCAGCAATTGGGCTTCTCCGCCACCGATGGAGATGATCCCATATCCTACTAAATCCCCGCCCCGTTTGGATTCTTCGAGCACCCGGCAACAATAGCCGATTCGAAGGCAATCCCGAAACATTCCCATGGTCCACGGGAAGGGGTAGGCGGCATGTTCGATCTCGATGACCGTACCCAGATCATTTTCCGTCATGGGGCGTAGCATAAGTGGCGAGGATACCACACATAAATGTTGCGAATGGTCATGTTGTGTTTCCATTACCCCGAGGATGAAAGATAATACACCATGATACAAGCATTGAGAGAAAGCTGATGTTTGCTCCGCGCCTCTATTTTCCCGCCGCATGGTACAAAACACACCATCCCCTCGGCTACGCGCTGGCACCCCTTTCCTGGCTTTTTCGGGCCGCCGTATCGGTGCGTCGCTTTGCCTATCGGCACCACCTCGCCACGGTGCACCATCCCGGTATTCCGCTGGTGGTGGTTGGAAACATTACGACCGGTGGTACAGGCAAGACGCCACTTGTTATTTGGCTGGCGAAATTTTTGCAAGAACAGGGTTTGCGTCCGGCAATCGTGGTTCGAGGCTACGGTGGCAGAGCCAATCACTGGCCGCAGTGGGTCGATGCCAATGCCGATCCGGCGCTAGTTGGGGATGAGGCCGTGTTGCTGGCGCGCCGTACACACGGTAAGGTGGTGGCAAGCCCGAATCGTGTCGCTGCTGTCAGGGCATTGATGGCGCATACCGATTGCAATCTCATCCTGAGTGACGATGGCCTTCAACACTATGCCATGGCGCGGGATATAGAGATTGCCGTGGTTGATAAGGTTTCCGGATATGGGAACGGTCGCTGCCTGCCTGCCGGCCCCCTGCGGGAACCCATATCAAGGCTTGCCACGGTAGACTTTGTGATGGTAAACCACGGTGCTAGTCAGGATCTTGATTCCTGTCTACCGGGCCGGGACGAATATGGCATGACACTGCTTCCCGGAAATTTACGGCAAGTGACGGATGAGGAAAAGGAAAGGCCAGCGGATGCATTTAGGGGTATGCCTGTCCACGCAGTCTGTGGAATTGGCCGCCCTGACCGATTTTTTCAAACACTACGTCGGCTTGGCCTGGATATAAAATCCCATGCATTTCCAGACCATCATCCCTTTCGACCGAAGGATGTGGCGTTCGAGGATGGATTACCGGTACTCATGACCGAAAAGGATGCGGTAAAATGCCGCCGGTTTGCCGACGCCAATCATTGGTATCTTTCGGTAGATGCCGCGCCCGAATCTGCATTCGGTACCCGTTTATTGACTTTGTTACGAGAAATGTCCATTGGATAAGAAACTTCTTGAGATTATCGCGTGTCCGGTTTGTAAGGGACCCCTGGCTTATCGGTCCGATGAATCGGAATTGATTTGCCGTGCCTGTCGATTGGCCTATCCGATACGGGACGATATCCCGGTGATGCTGGAAGACGGGGCTCGTCAACTAACGGTAGAGGAAAGCAAATAATTTTGCATACAAATCAAAATATGCATTTTACCGTCGTCATTCCCGCCCGCTATGCATCCACCCGATTGCCGGGAAAACCGTTGCTCGATATTGCGGGCAAACCCATGCTCGAACACGTCCACGCCAATGCGCTGGCAAGTGGTGCGTCGAAGGTCATCATTGCAACCGACGATGAGCGGGTTCGATCTTCGGCCCAGGGGTTTGGTGCCGACGTTTGCATGACATCGAAGGCGCACACCTCCGGTACCGAGCGAATCGTGGAGGTCATAGAAACCCTGAAGGAACCGGAACACCAGATTATTATCAATGTTCAGGGCGACGAACCCTTATTGCCGCCGGGCTTGATACGGCAGGTCGCGAAGGGGCTGTCCGAGCACCCCGATAGCGATGTCGCAACCCTGTGCGAGCCGATTACCGATGCCGGGACACTATTCGATCCGGCGGCGGTTAAGGTGGTGATGGATAAAAACGGCTTTGCCTTGTACTTTAGCCGCGCACCGATCCCCTGGGATCGAGACCATTTTGCAAACCGAACCGATTCCCTGCCATCGGAAAGTATTTACTATCGGCATATCGGCATCTATGCCTATCGGGCTCTGTTTCTGCGCGACTACGTAACGCGTCCCCGTTGTTCTCTGGAAAAGGTCGAGGTACTGGAGCAACTTCGGGTGCTTTACAATGGCGGAAAGATTCATGTGGCGCAGGCTGAGGAGGAGCCCGGATTCGGGGTCGATACGCCTGACGATCTTGCGCGTGTGCGCGGTTTTTTTGTTAATGCGCAGTAGCGGCAAGAGTTTCCAGTTATCAATGAGTACCGAATATATTGATTCAATATGATAGATGCTAGAAAACTCACCATCGGCGCTTCTGTAATAGGTATTGCAGCGCTGCTGTTCTTTGCGAATTCCTGGATGGCTCCCCCGTCAGACCGGCAACAGGACATGGGTTTGGTGACGACCTATCCCTGGCAGATCGATGTTTTTCCGGATGGTTTGTCCCGTGTTTTTGGTATTACCCTGGGGAAAACGACGCTGTCTACCGTGCAAACCGGTTTTCGGGATGTCGGTGATATCAGGCTATTCATCTCTCCCTCGAACCGGGCCAGCGTGGAAGTATTTTTCAAGAGCGTCGCCCTGAACGGGATACGCGGAAAAGTTGTCCTGCTCCTCGATCCCGGCCAGGAGACCATGGCTGCTATGTTGGAACGCGGTACACGGATCCGATTCGTGTCAGGCGGTGGAAAAAAGGTCAACCTCCACCCGGAAGATCGCGCGCAGTTGCGGCTCACACCGGTGAGCGCCATCACTTATCTACCTTCGGCGGACCTGGATGCCGCCGTTATTCAGCAGCGATTTGGGGAGCCGGAAAAGCGAATTCCGGAGCAAGAACAAAAAGGCGTCGTGCACTGGCTCTACCCGCACCTTGGCCTTGATATCGCGCTCAACGACAATGGGAAAGAGGTGTTCCAGTATGTTGTGCCGCGAGAATTCGAACGGCTGTTGGAGGGGTTTTAGGTGATTGCCGGAAAAGAATATACCGGATTGCGGCGTCTTTTGTTCGTATTCAAGGCGCGGCAACAGGCGCATAGTCGTTCTATGTAACTGTTGACGTAACGCAGAAAACGGACAAAAGGACAAGCAAGCTGGTATGTTCTTTGATAGAAATCGCCT
>JABDQX010000156.1 GCA_013042035.1 Gammaproteobacteria bacterium | reverse complement strand
GGTGAACCGGGTTTGGTCTTTTACCCACGGTTCGGGGTACCCACCGCGAAACCAAAAGGTATGCAGTTCGGCGATGTCCAACCGAGGATGCAAGGTTAAAAGATCATCTTTTCCGCAGGCATCCGCGATCATTGGAAAGAATTCGGACGGTGGTAGAGAAAAGGCTTCGGGCGCGGAGAAAGGGGCAAGCTCCACGATTGCGATTCGTCCGGCCAGGCTCTCGGAAATAGCGCGTATCAGTGTCGGTGAACTCGAACCGGTGATCACAAAGCGTCCCGGTCGATCACGTTGCCCATCGATGGCAACTCGCAGGGCAGGGAAAAGCGCCGGGAGATTCTGGCATTCATCAATGGCGATGTTATCGGGATAAAGCCGAAGAAAAAGGTCCGGATCCCTGGCAACCAGATCCATGTCACTGGCTTTTTCCAGGTCGAAGATCCGCCAGGAGGACGGAAGTGTTTTTAGCAAGGTGGTCTTGCCACACTGACGAGCGCCGATGATCGCAACACAGGGAAACAATCCCAGCAGCTCATGGATTAAGTGTTTATAGTGACGATCCATACCTTGCAATATTAAAGTGTCTATTTGATATTGCAAGGTATAAAAACAGCGATATCATTCATATATCCGATATGGAAAATTGATAGGTGGTAAGGGGAGGAGTATCCTCGCACGAAAAAATCAGGGCTTTTCCAAAGCATTCGAAGAATCGTTCCATGACATCCCCCGAACCAAACACCACACCTTTCCACCACGCTCGCCTGCCCTTCCCCTACGCCAAACGTCATGGCGCTCTGGTGACGGAAGTCGATGAAACCCAGGCCAGGGTGCTGTGCCGCGCGCCGGTTTCTCCCTTGGCGCTGGCCGAGGTTCGCCGTTATCTTGGTGTGCCACTGCAACTGAAGATAGTCGAAGAAAAACTCTTCGATGAGGCGTTGCGCCAGGCCTATGAAGCGGATTCCGGCAGCGCCATGGAATCCATGGGCCAATCCATGGGGGATTTTGGCGAGGAGATGGATCTTCAAAGTATTGCCGATCACCTCCCGGAGCCGGAAGACCTCCTGGACAGTCAGGATGACGCCCCCATCATCCGCCTGCTAAATGCGTTGTTCACCGAGGCGATCCGGGAAAACGCCTCTGATATCCACATCGAGCCCATGGAGAATCGTCTGCGGGTGCGCTTTCGCGTGGACGGCGTGTTGCGGGAGGTACTGCATCCCGATCGAAGCCTATCGCCCCTGGTGTCTTCGCGCATCAAGGTCATGGCCCGGCTCGATATTGCCGAGAAACGTCTGCCCCAGGATGGCCGGATCTCGCTCAGAATCGCAGGCAGAGCCGTGGATGTCCGGGTATCCACACTGCCGGGGGCGCATGGAGAACGGGTGGTTCTGCGTTTGCTGGATAAACAGGCGGGCCGTCTGGAGTTGACCCAGCTCGGCATGGCCAGCGATACCCTGGCCGGTATCGAGCAGATCATCCGGAAACCCCACGGGATCATTCTGGTAACCGGCCCGACAGGTTCCGGGAAAACCACGACACTGTACGGCATCCTTACCCGGCTCAATGACAACACACGCAATATCCTGACCGTTGAAGAACCCATCGAATATTATCTGGATGGAATCGGCCAGACCCAGGTCAACCCCAAGGTAGATATGAGTTTTGCACGGGGGCTGCGCGCCATCCTTCGCCAGGACCCGGACGTGGTGATGGTGGGCGAGATCCGGGATCTGGAAACGGCCCGTATCGCGACCCAGGCCAGCCTGACCGGTCATCTGGTTCTGTCGACACTGCACACCAATACCGCCGTCAACGCGGCAACCCGCCTTGCCGATATGGGCGTGGAACCGTTTTTACTCGCCTCCACCCTTGTCGGTGTGCTGGCCCAGCGTCTGGCGCGCAAGCTTTGCCCGGACTGCAAGGAGTCTTTCCTGGCCGGTCCCGCCGAACAGGAGATATTGGCAAAAGCAATCGAAGGCAGTTACCGCGCGCAGCCTCTGTATCGGCCCCGTGGTTGCGAGCAATGTAAATTTACCGGGTACCGCGGACGCATCGGCATCTACGAGCTGGTGGTGGTGGATGACACGCTGCGCACCATGATCCATGAGCGCGCGCCGGAGCATGCCATGGAAAAATACGCAAGGCGCCAAGGAGACGGCCACCAGGGGCGCGGTATCTATCAGGATGGCGTGGGACAGGTACTGGCCGGGAATACTTCCCTGGAAGAGGTGTTGCGCGTGATTTCAGATTAATAACCATCGGCTTCCAGGAATTTAGCGCTATTCTTTCCCGGCTTCATTTTCCCTGATCCGGCGCATGCCGGTTTTCCCGAAATAACAAAGGTTGCGGGATGTGTACAGGGTGAATTTGTTCTACCGTGATTGACGCTTATGCTTGAGCAGTTGAACAAGAATTTTCCGACATTCTCAGGTAATCGAAGACTGCCCGGACATTACGGGTAAGCTCCCTCATT
>JABDQX010000155.1 GCA_013042035.1 Gammaproteobacteria bacterium | reverse complement strand
GGCCCTCTTCGCGACCGATACCCAGGGCCCGGCCGGACGCCGCCCACGGGAAGGCGCCCTTCTCGATCTCGATACCCTTCTCCTTGGCCTCGGTCTCGGTCAGGCCCATCCAGGCCACTTCCGGATCGGTATAGGCCACCGACGGAATGGCCCGTGCATCGAATTGGGCGGGCAGATTCGCGATCGCTTCGGCGGCCACCTTTCCCTGATGTACGGCCTTGTGGGCCAGCATCGGCTGACCGGCCACATCGCCAATAGCAAAAATATGAGGGACATTGGTGCGCTGTTTTTTATCGACGGGAATAAAACCCCGCTCATCCACGTGAACGCCTGCCTTTTCCGCCGCGATTTGCCCGCCCGCGGGGCTTCTCCCCACCGCGACCAACACCGCATCGAAGATATCGGATTCCGGCGCGTTGTTTTTGCCCGTACCTTGTCCTGCGGCCTGGTCGATACCCTGGCCGGAAAAAGATACCTTAAGGCCTTCCGTCCGTGACTCGATACCGGTCACCCGGGTGGAGAGGAAGATATTTTCGTATTGCTTGTCAATGCGTTTTTTCAAGGGGCGGACGAGATCCGGATCGCACCCGGGGATGAGGCTATCTTGTAACTCGACCACCGTGATCCGGGCGCCTAGTGCATTGTACAGGGTTGCCATTTCAAGGCCGATGATGCCGCCGCCCATCACCAGCAACCGTTCCGGGATGGTCTTCGGGTTCAGCGCGTCGCTGGAATTCCACAGGCGGGGGTCATCCTTGGGAGCGTCGGTGGTTTTTGGGGTGATTCCCATGGCGGATATCTCCACGGCGCGGGAACCGACCGCGATGATCGCGTGCTCGAAGGCGACGGTCACGGATTCTTCTTCGCTTTGCACACGCAACAGATTCGGTGACACAAATGTGCCGATACCCTGCAGCACCCGCACCTTGCGCTGTTTGGCCAGACCCGCGATTCCCTTGGCCAACCGATTTACCAGACGATTCTTCCAGGCCACCAGTTTGGGAAGGTCGATTTTCGCTTCCCCGAATACCACGCCGCGCGCCGCCATCTCCCGTGTTTCATTAAGGATGCCCGCGGTATGCAGATACGCCTTGGAAGGAATACATCCGACATTGAGACACACACCGCCCAGTGCCGGATAGCGCTCTACCAATACGGTATTTTTGCCGAGATCCGCGGCACGAAATGCCGCCGTATAGCCACCGGGACCGGCCCCCAGCACCACGACATCGGTCCGGATATCGGCATTGATGTCGCCAAAAGCGGTATCTTTTATCTCCCCTGCCGTGGAACCCGACGCCTTTGTTGTTGCCGTATTTTCGAGGCCAGGATCCTCACCTGGCATTTCAGCGGAGGTTTCGAATGCTATCTCCACGATAGGCGAGCCCATGGACACCTTATCGCCGATGGCTACCTTGAGCGCTTTGACAAGACCGGTATGGCGCGATGGAACCTCCATGGTGGCCTTGTCGCTTTCCAGTGTAATGAGTGGACTGTCGATCTCGATCCGATCACCGGGAGATATCAATACTTCGATAACCTCCACATCCTTGAAATCACCAATGTCAGGAACTTCGATGGTTGTCGTCTTGGCCATAAGTGGGTACCTCGGTGATTTTTCGGTCGCGCCAAAAGGTTGCGGCTGAAAAATGATTTACTAAGACCGCGAAAACTAAAACGGGATATTCTCATGGTATTACAGTTAGATACAGCGCGACCATCTCGCTTTAGTTTTTACGTGGTTAATATTTGGACGGCGTTGCTACTACCGGGATGGCTTGCCGGAACCGGAAGGATACATTCTGGCGGCCAGCGCTGGCAGCAACAGGATAGCTCCCAGCATGTTTACCAGGAACATGAACGCGAGCATGATGCCCATATCCGCCTGAAATTTCAGATCAGAGAACATCCAGGTTACCACCCCGAGGGCCAGAATCAGCGCGGTGAAAACAACGCTGGTCCCGGTGGTTTCCAGTGTCGTTCTGAAGGCATCGGCAAGCGCCATACCCCCGCGCATGGATGCCCACAGACGGTTGAAAATATAGATCCCGTAGTCCACGCCAATGCCGACACCCAGGGCCACGACAGGCAGTGTGTTGACCTTTAGCCCGATCTCCAGAGAGCTCATGAGCGCATAGGACAGAAGACTCACCACCGCCAGTGGGATAACGATACACAGCATGGCCCGTATCGATCGGAAGGTCAGCACGCACAGAACGATGATGGCGAGAAATACATAGATAAGAATGGGAAACTGCGCCGCCTCGACCGCCTCGTTGGTGGCCGCCATGACGCCGATATTGTGTCCGGCAAGCAGGTATCGGACGTCATCGGCGGCATATCCATCTCGATAATGCTTGACGGCATCGATTATCCGGGCAATGGTCTCGGCCTTGTGATCATCGGTAAATATCAACACCGGCATCACGCTGCAATCCCGGTTCAACAGGCCCGAAGCCGTTGGCACATAAGCCACGGATTGGACCATCATATGCTGGTTGCGCGGTAGTTCGCGCCACTTGAGACTGCCTTCATTCCAGCCGGCATTGATGGTTTTGGCAATCCCGGCCAGGGAGATCACCGATTGCACACCCGGGACATTCCGTATCGTCCAGGCAAAGCGATCGATATCGCTCATGATTTCATGATCGATGCAACCGTCCTTTTTTGTCTCCACGATGACGGACAGCACATCCACGCCGATGGAAAAACGCTCGGAAATGATTTTCGAGTCCATGTTGTAGACCGAATCGGCGTGCAGTTCCGGCACACCCGCATGCAAGTCTCCGATGCGGATATCCGACCCTTTCCAGAGACCGAACAGCCCGAGCAACCCACCGGCGGCCAGGACAATCAGGGCATTCCGGGGTTGGGATACGCGGGATACGACATCCCAAAATGGCGCCAGAAATACCGCTCTTCGTTGGAGCCTTTTCCGGTAGGCGTCGTCGAATGTCGAATAGGACAGCAATACCGGCAATAGGATGAGATTGGTCAAGATGATCACCGCGACACCGATACTGGCGGTGATGGCCATTTCGCGAACGATCTCGATCTCGATAAACAAGATGGTGAGAAAACCGATGGTGTCGCTGGCGAGCGCAATGCCACCGGGCACGAGCAAACGACGGAAAGCGCCGCGCGCGGCGATCTGTGTCGTGGCGGGCCCATGGGATGGATCGTGAGCGGTGATGCCCTCATGCGCAAATACCTCGGCACGCATCACGCTGGTCATTTGCATAGCGTGGCTGACCGCGATGGCAAGCACCAAAAACGGCATCAATATCGACATGGGATCGATGCCATGGCCAAGGAGCGGCAGTAATCCTAGTTGCCAAATCACCGCCATGAGCGAGCAGAACATCGTAATGAGCGTCAGCGTGACCGACTGCATATAGAACCAGACCAGAACGGTGGTCAGAATGAGGGTTGCCACGAAAAACAGCTTGACGGAGGCCGCTCCGCCGTGAATGTCTCCCACCACCTTGGCGAAGCCGATGATATGCACACCAATATTTTCTGACCGGTAGGGTGCGCGGATCCTCTCCTCCATGTTGCGCGAAACCTGGATGTAGTCGAGTTTTTCGCCAGTGCGAGGATTGATTTCCAATAACGAGGCGCTGATGATGGCACCGCTAAAATCGTTGGCCACCAGTCGCCCCACATAATCGGACTTGAGCAGGTTCTCCCTGACCTTGGCGAGCCGCTCGGGTGTCGGCGTAAAATCGGCCGGGACGATATTGCCGCCGGAAATGCCGTCTTCCACGACTTCGGTAAATTGCACATTGGGGGTAAATAAAGAACTGACGCTGGCGCGATCCACGCCGGGAATGAAAAACACCGCATCGGTTACCTTTTTCAGGGTGTCGAAGAATGCCGGGGTAAATATATCGCCGGATTCCACCGTCAGTGCGACTACAATCCGATTGGCGCCACCGAACTCGTCACGGTACTTCAAAAAAGGCTGCATGTACTCGTGGGTCACGGGCAGCAGCTTGTTGAATCCGGCATCCACCTTCAGGTTTGTCAGAGAGTATCCGAGTAACAGCGTCACCGTGAGAAACACCACGATGACGATGATACGGTGTCCGAAGATGAGATTTTCCAGTGTTTTTGCGGATATTCTGTTCATAGTGCCGCGTACGTTAACGTAAAATGAGGCAAGTGGAAAACTCGGATTGTGTGCTTCATAACAAGGCAAAAATGTGCAAAAGCGGGGTTTACATGGAAGTAAACGGGTGTAGCGGGCACATTTTTAACACAGTCAGGGAGTAAGATTAAGTTTTGCATACAGCCGGAATGAAAGATATTTTTCTCATTAGACACTGTCAGGCTCTCCCCGGACAAGGCCAAGACTGGCAACACAGGCCATACATCGGCAGAACCGATCCTCCCCTCACACAGGCGGGCATCGCCGAGGCCGGGGAACTCGCGGCGCATCTCGCCGCACTGGTGCCGGCCAAGGAAAATGTCGCCATCGTATCGAGCCCGGCCCGGCGCGCGCTGGAAACCGCCCGATTGGCGGCATCCGGATTGAATCCCCAGGAGGCAGAGCCCATCATCGAACAAGACCCCAATCTGTGGGAGGTTGATTTTGGTCGATGGGAGGGCCTGTGCTTCCCGGAGATCCAGGCCGAGGATCCGGCCTTGGTCGACGAGTGGGCGCGTGGCGGAATGGATTTCCGTTTCCCGGCAGGGGAAAGCCTATCGGCCTTTCATGAACGGATAATGCGCGCTGGAGACAGGATATATCGCCATCCGGCAGAAAACCTCATGGTTGTCACTCACGGCGGCGTGATCCGCTTTCTGCTGTGTTATTTCCTGGGATTACCGCCTTCATTTCATCTGAAGTTCGAGGTCGGCACCGGTGCCATCAATAGGCTGTCTGGTTCTTCCCCATCGATCACCCGCCATGCCGCCTCTCGCAGCGCAAATCCGCTTTTGGTAGTAGCGGCATAGATGCCCCGGAGATAGTGCTGGCGTGTTGCGTTTTCTCAGGGAGAACAGGCTACAGAAGGAATCGCGCCCGTCGGCGGAGGAGATCGACGCCCAGATTGCCCAGGAGCGGGAGGCATGACCGTTACC
>JABDQX010000154.1 GCA_013042035.1 Gammaproteobacteria bacterium | reverse complement strand
GGCGCCATCTGGGTGATTGATGCCATGGTCATGGCCCCGCGCCGCCGTTCCAATAATGAGCCAATGTCATCGGGTGCGATGGCAAAACTTGCCGACTATGCGAGATCCTTCTTTCCGGTTTTCCTCGCTGTTTTGCTGTTACGCTCCTTCCTGGCGGAGCCGTTCCGCATACCCTCGGGCTCCATGCTACCGACCCTCGAGATTGGGGATTTCATTCTCGTCAACAAATACACCTACGGGATTCGGCTACCGGTCCTGGACAAAAAAATCATCGATATCGGTCGCCCGGAACGCGGGGATGTGGTGGTGTTCCGTTATCCGGTGGATGGGGCCACCCCCTACATCAAGCGGGTGGTCGGGCTGCCGGGTGACCGTGTCGATTACAGAAACGATAATCTTTATATCAATGGTGAACCGGTTGCCCGGGAATTCGTCGATACCTATGTGGCCGCCAGTTCGAGCCGGAACATGACCGGCGCCGGACGTCACATCGAACACCTCGATGGCGCCGATCACCATATCCTGATCCGGCCGAACCAAACCGATATGCTGGGTATAGGGATGTACCCCCATGTCCCCATGCGAATCCCCGAAGGACACTACTTTGTGATGGGAGATAACCGCGATAACAGCCGGGACAGCCGATTCTGGGGTACCGTCCCGGATGAAAATCTCATCGGCAAGGCATTTTTTACTTGGATGAATCTGGAGTGGGGCGAGGGGATCGGTTGGTCGCGCATTGGGAATGCTATCCGATAATCGCATGAACACCGAATCCCTCCAATTACTATTCCCCCGCATCGGTTATACATTTTCCGATAGCGCTCTGCTGACCCTGGCGCTGACCCACCGAAGCGCCTCGGCGGAACACAACGAACGGCTCGAATTTCTGGGGGATGCGATTCTGGGGTTTCTGACCGCCGAGAATCTCTACGAACGCTTTCCCTATTCTTCCGAAGGTGAACTGACGCGCTTTCGCTCCCGGTTGGTGCGCCGCAAGACACTTGCCGAGTTGGCGCGCCAGCTTGATCTTGGGCAATACATTACCCTTGGCGGTGGGGAGATCAAGACCGGTGGCGAGGATCGGGAATCGATACTTGCCAATGCATTCGAGGCCGTCATCGGCGCCATCTATCTGGACGGTGGCCTGGATGCCTGCCGCCACAGTATCTTGCATATTTATGCATCACGGCCCGATATCGGTTCTGAAAGGGACGCCATCAAGGATCCCAAGACGCAGTTACAGGAGCTGGTCCAGGCAATGCGGCTTCCGCTGCCGGAATACCGGGTCATCGAAGCGACAGGCGCCGATCATCAGCACTGGTTTACAGTGGAATGCAAAGTCGCGGTTATCCCCGAGGTCACCCGGGGTAGCGGACGAAGCCGCCGTTTGGCGGAGCAGGACGCGGCCCACCGGGCACTCGAATATATTGCGCACAGGCATGGATGATTTCGAGCTGTATGCCAAACTCACCTTGCACGCCCTAACCGCCTTGAAAATCGCCTCAAAATGCTCCGTGTAAATTCCGCTTTTTCGAGCATTCCCGCCTTGTTATGAAGCACCATCCGGGGGGCCGTGAATTTTGTACAGCTCAAAAAACCGCCTGGCAGCGATTCTTATCTGTCTGGCCGCCTATTCTCCCGTCCACGGGGCGGTGCATCATGCGCTGAACATTACCTTGGATCCGGCCGGACACTACCTGGAAGCCGAGGACCGGATTTCTCTCGATAAACCCGCCACGGAACCGCTCCCGGCGCTCGAGTTCACGCTTCACGCCGATCTCGATGTCGTATCGCCCAATGCCCGGCTCGAAACACTGGACTCGAAGCCTTCCCGCACCGGTGCCGTTCCCTTGCGGCATTACCGAATCGTGCCCGACGGGGATCTGCGAAATTTTACCCTGCGCTATAGCGGCCGAATCCATCATCCCGTCAGCCAATCCGGCGGAGAATTCGCGGGCGGCGTTGGGGAAACCCCCGGCGCCATCGGTGAGGACGGGATATTTTTAGCACACGTCGCTCACTGGTATCCCCAATTCGAGGGACAATTCATCACCTTCGATCTGATAACCCACCTACCACCGGGCTGGGAATCGGTAAGTCAGGGTAAGCGAATTCGCCACGAAGCCTCGGCGGCAGGCAACATCATCGGCTGGGCGGAGTCCGCCCCCCAGAAAGAAATCTATCTGATCGCCGCGCCATTTCATGTTTATGAACAATCAACCGACACTGTTCGGGCCATGGCCTACCTGCGCGAGGCGGACGCGCCCCTGGCGCAGAAATATCTCGATGCCACCGGGCGCTATATCGAGATGTATCGGCAACTGATCGGCCCGTATCCTTACGCCAAATTCGCTCTGGTGGAAAACCTCCGGGAAACCGGTTACGGCATGCCGTCTTTCACGCTGTTGGGCCGCAAGGTGATACGCCTGCCTTTCATTGTGCATACCTCTTACCCCCATGAAATCCTGCACAACTGGTGGGGTAACGGCGTATTCGTCGACTACGGCGCCGGCAATTGGGCCGAGGGCCTGACGGCCTATCTTTCCGATCATCTGATGAAAGAGCACCGTGGCCAGGGGGCCGGGCACCGCCGTCAAATCCTTCAGCATTACACGGATTTCGTGGACGCCGGCAAGGATTTCCCACTGACCGAATTCCGCGCCCGCCACGGCTCGGTCACCGAAGCGGTAGGCTACGGCAAGGCCCAGATGATGTTTCACATGCTGCGCCGAAAGATCGGAGATGATGCCTTCAAAAAAGCGCTGCGCCGGTTCTTCATGGAGTTCAGATTCAAAACCGCCGGCTACGGCGCGCTGGAACAGGTCTTCAGCGAGGTGTCGGGCAGTGATCTGTCGGGCTTTTTTGCACAATGGGTCGAGCGCACCGGCGCGCCGCGGCTGGCGATTACGTTTGCCGGCACCGAGCCATCCGGTAGCGGTTTTCGGCTAACGGCCCAAATCGAGCAGCGCCAATCCGGCGACGCCTACACCATGGATGTGCCGCTGGCCATCTCCCTGGCCGGTGACGACAAGGCGTTCGAAATCGCACCCACCATGACCGGCAAACGCCTCGCGGTTCGTCTGGATCTGCCAAAACGTCCGGTGCACCTTGCCGTGGATCCACGGTTCGATCTGTTCCGCCGGCTCCACCGCGACGAGATACCACCGGCGCTATCCCAGGCCTTTGGCGCCGACAAGGCGCTGCTGATATTACCGGCTGGCGCGGATAATGCCGAGCGGGAAGCCTACCGGGATCTCGCAAAAGCATGGCGTGGTTCCAAGACCAATGGGGTAGGGATTGCATTGGACAGTGAAGTGGATGCGCTGCCCGCGGACCGGGCGATCTGGCTATTCGGCCAGCAAAATCGCTTCCTGCCGGTCATGACCGGGGCTATGGAACGCTACGACGCCATGCTCGACGCCAATCAGGCAACCCTGAACGGTAAAACGTTCACC
>JABDQX010000152.1 GCA_013042035.1 Gammaproteobacteria bacterium | reverse complement strand
GGCCTCAACCGGGCGCAGCGGATTGAGACGTGTCAGTTTCTCTCCGCGATATAGACGGAATATCTATCATCTTTGTCTCTGAAGACTTTTCTGATAGCCGATAGACCCGCTTTTTTCATGCCTTCCCGGTGAAACGCTTCGGTTTCCGGTTTATCGCTTTCTTTCATATGGGTTGTGGTGTTCTCAGTCCCTTTTTTGCCGAGACTCACCCATCGATTGGCAACGATATTGCAGCATCTTTCATTGAAATCTGCCGGGGTTTCTTTCGGTTCTTTCTCTATATCATAGAAGATGAAGACGCCCCGTTCGGCAAGCACCCCGGCGACCGATGAAAAAAACCGTTTTTTGTCTTCGGCTTCCAGGTGGTGCAGCGTGTAACCGGATATGATGATATCGAAGGCGCGATGGATATTTTCCAGTTCCGCCACAAAGTCGTTGTTGATCAGGGTCGCGGCGCCATTGATGCCTTGCAGATTCTCTCTGGCGAATTGAAGCGAGGCGTTGGAGATATCCACGCCATGGTAATCCACCTTTTTATCTCCGGTGATACTTTTTCCGACGACATAAGCATCACCACACCCCAGATCCAGGATTGAGAGGGATTCAAAGCGGTCTATTTCGTTGGTTACGATGTCCACTATTTCCGAGTGGAACATGTAATTATTGACGATAACACTCTGATAGATTTCCCATTGTTCAAAGAATTTCGCCACATTGGTCTGTTGCGCCAATTTAATATACCTCCAACGGACCGCTTTTCCTTACTTGTTTCAGTGCCCCGTTTCATCTGAAATCTTGGGTTTCGACTCGAACACCTCGATCAACCGCTTCGCCGCCACCGTCGGCGGCATTTTTCCATCGATAACGTTCTGCTCCACGGCATCCCGCATGACCTTTACCCCGGCATGGTGGTAAAAACTGTTCTGCAGATATTCCTCCACCATGGCGTAGACCCACTCCATGGTCTGCTTGCGTCGGCGTTTTTCCGTGATGCCCGATATCTCGGTTTGCTTTCGGAAAGTCTCTACCACCGTCCAGATCTCGTCGATGCCTTCCCCGGTGGTGGCCGAACTCGTGTAGGCGCGGGTTTGCCAGCCTTCGGTGGCTGGCGCCAGATAGGCAAGCGCCCGGTTATATTCCAGTTTGGCGGCCAGCGCCCGGGGTTTGTTGTCGCCATCGGCCTTGTTGATGATCAAGGCATCGGCAAGCTCCATGATGCCCTTTTTTATGCCCTGCAATTCGTCCCCGGCGCCGGCGAGCATCAACAGCAGGAAAAAATCCACCATCTGACGGACGGTGGTTTCACTTTGGCCGACACCCACCGTTTCCACCAGGATCACATCGAATCCGGCGGCCTCGCACACCAGGATCGTCTCCCGGCTTTTGCGCGTGACACCCCCCAGGGTGCCACCGGAAGGGGAGGGCCGGATAAAGGCCCGGGTATCACGGGAAAGATCCTCCATCCGTGTCTTATCGCCCAGTATGCTGCCGCCGGTGACTTTACTGCTCGGGTCCACCGCCAGCACTGCTACTTTGTATCCTTTTTTCAGCAGATAGAGCCCCAGGGTTTCGATGGTGGTGCTTTTACCGACACCCGGCACGCCGGTGATCCCGATACGGATGGAATTGCCGGTATGGGGCAGGAGCTTGCGCAGCACATCCTGGGCCATGGCCATGTGGGCGGGTGCGTTGCTCTCCACCAGGGTAATGGCGCGCGCCAGCACGTTGCGTTCTCCGTCAAGCACACCCTTTACGTATTCATCAACGGACAGATTGCGGCGCTTGGGTGAGGCGGTGGTTCTGGCCGGTTTGTTGGCGATACCCACGATGGTATCGGCGGGGAGTCCGTCGTGCCCGCCGTCGACACCTTTCATCACCGTGGTGGTAAATTCCTCGTTGGCTTCTTTGGGTACCCAGTCGGGTCTTTTCATAATCATTGTGCTCCGTTCATGATTTTGCGCCGCGAAATCACGAGCGGCGCACAATCACTAAGATCGCGAAAACTAAAGCGAGATATTCTCATGGTATTACAGTTAGATACAGTGCTGACCATCTCGCTTTAGTTTTTGCGTAGTTAATACTAAGACCGCGAAAAGTAAAGCGAAATATTCTTACCATATTTCAGCCTGATACAGCGTTAAAATGTCGCTTTACTTTTTGCGTAAACAGTATATGGCCCCGTTGCGCGGGGCGGAGGGTTGTTCGACTATATTCCAATCAGAATCGAGCCCATATACCTCGTCTGCAAAGGATTTTTTGCTTCCTTTATCGTAATGCTTCTTAGCGTTCGATTTCCATTCCAAGGCCCGGATATTCGAAATTTATTTCATTTCCCCAAAAACCGTCGAAAATCGGAAAGATCCCCATTGACATCCGCTTGCCGAATGACCGTGGGACGCAAGAATATCACCAGCTCCGTCTTGACGAGGTTGCGATGCCGAAACTCGAACAGATGCCCGACACCTGGGAGATCCGCCAGCCACGGTACCCGATCATCGTCCTTTTCTACCCGATCCTGCATCAGACCACCGATGACGGCGACCTGGCGGCTTTTTACCTCCAACACGCTTTCGGTCTCCCGGACCTGCACCACCGGCACCTTGCTGGATATATTCGAGTCGCCAAGGCGGCTGGCAATGATGGCAACACCGGGGTCTTCCCGATATTCCTTGATGCGGGTAATGGTGGGGCGCACGTTCAGAGTCACGAAATCCCGGCGATTGATCTGGGGCGTGACGTTCATCAAAAGCCCTACCGGCACGGTCTTTACCTTGCTTTTGACGGTCAGATCCACGGTGTTGGTTTCTTCATTCTCTTTCTCATCCACCTCCAGCTCGAAGTAGACCTCGTTGTCCACGACCTTGAGCAGGGCCGTCTGATTGTTCAATGTCATGATTTTGGGGCTGGAAAGCACCTTGGCAT
>JABDQX010000153.1 GCA_013042035.1 Gammaproteobacteria bacterium | reverse complement strand
TTATTCGGCTTTCGGGTTCCAGACCATCCGGTCCACCGTCCACCGGCTTTCCTATCAACAAACGCTCCAGACGCTGATAGATGTCGTTTTCCACAATTCGGAACTGGTCGTGCAGGTCTTTTTTGACCTTTTCCAATTCCATTTGTTCAATCTCTGTCGCCCGCGCGTCCTTTGCGAGCCCATCGCGCGTAAACACCTGCACATCGATGACGGTACCACTCATCCCGGAAGGGACTCGCAGCGATGAGTCTTTTACATCGGAGGCCTTTTCCCCGAAAATTGCCCGAAGCAATTTCTCTTCCGGGGTCAGTTGCGTCTCTCCCTTTGGCGTTACCTTGCCAACGAGAATATCACTGGGATTGACTTCCGCGCCCACAAACACAATACCGGATTGATCGAGTCTGGCGAGAGCATTTTCGCTGACGTTGGGGATATCCGCCGTGACTTCCTCGGGTCCGAGCTTTGTATCGCGCGCGACACAAACCAACTCTTCGATATGGATGGTCGTAAAACGATCTTCCTCGACCACGCGCTCGGAGATCAGAATGGAGTCCTCGAAGTTATAGCCATTCCAAGGCATAAATGCCACCAGAAGGTTTTGGCCCAGGGCAAGTTCGCCCATGTCCGTGGCAGGACCATCGGCCAACACATCGCCTCGCGAGATAACATCACCGGGTTCGACCAAGGGTCTCTGGTTGATACAGGTATTCTGATTAGAGCGCGTGTATTTGATCAGGTTATGGATGTCGACACTCGGTTCGCCTTCTATCGTTTCTTCATCATTGACCTGAACAACAATACGGGCAGCGTCCACGGAATCCACGATACCACCGCGGTTCGCTACGACAACGACACCCGAATCGACCGCTACCGTGCGTTCCATACCGGTACCCACCAATGGCTTTTCGGCACGCAATGTGGGTACGGCCTGACGTTGCATGTTCGAGCCCATCAGTGCGCGGTTGGCATCGTCATGCTCCAGAAAAGGGATAAGCGCCGCAGCAACGGATACGATCTGTCTGGGGGAGACATCCATATAATGGATGCGCTCACGGGTAGTTACCGTAAACTCATTCAGGTGTCGACAGGTCACCAGCTCATCCTGAAGTTTGCCGACACTATCCACCGCCGCATTTGCCTGGGCGATAACGTATTGCCCTTCTTCGATGGCGGATAAATAATCAATTTCGTTGGTTACGACACTATCTTGCACTTTTCGGTACGGGGTCTCGAGGAATCCGTATTCGTTGGTTCGCGAATAGACCGATAATGAGTTGATCAACCCGATATTCGGGCCTTCCGGTGTCTCAATGGGACATACGCGGCCATAATGCGTCGGATGCACATCCCGTACTTCGAATCCGGCTCGTTCTCTCGTCAATCCACCCGGACCCAACGCAGAGATACGGCGCTTGTGGGTAACCTCCGATAGCGGATTATTTTGATCCATGAACTGAGAGAGCTGACTCGAACCGAAAAACTCCTTGATAACCGCGGACACGGGTTTGGCATTGATCAGTTCCTGGGGCATCAATTCGTTGGCATCGGCAAGACTCAAGCGCTCACGTACAGCTCGCTCTACACGCACAAGCCCAATTCGAAACTGATTTTCCGCCATCTCACCGACACAACGCACCCGGCGATTACCCAAGTGGTCGATATCGTCGACGGTTCCATTGCCGTTTTTGATATCGATGAGCACTTTGAGCACATCCACGATATCTTCACGGGCCAAAATGCCCGATCCCGTGATGCCCTCGCGCCCAACGCGCCGATTGAATTTCATACGACCGACCGTCGACAGATCATAACGATCAGAACTCGAGAACAGGTTGTGGAACAAGGTCTGCGCGGCGTCTTTGGTGGGAGGTTCGCCGGGGCGCATCATTCGATAGATCTCGACCTGCGCATCCATTGGGCTGGTGGTGGGGTCGATGCGCAAGGTATCGGAAACATACGAACCGCGATCCACCTCATTCATATAGAGCGTTCGGAAGGAATCGGCACCGATCCGACGAAATTCCTTGATGGCGTCCTGGCTTAGTTCGTCATTTACCCTTGCAATGATTTCCCCGGTTTCCTCATCGAGAACATCATGCGCCATGACCTTGCCAAACGCATATTCGTCAGGAACATGCAAGGTTGTGATTTCCGCCTCTTTCATCAAGCGTACGTGCCGGGAGGTAATACGGCGACCGGCTTCCACAACGGCCTTGCCACGTGGATTCACAATATCGAAATTCAGCGTCTCTCCACGCAATTGATCCGGAATGACATTGACATCAAGTCCTTCTTCCCGCACAACGAAGGTATTGACATCAAAGAACATCTCCAGGATTTCCGTGGTGGAATACCCCAAGGCGCGCAGTAGAATTGTCGCGGGAAGTTTTCGCCGCCGATCGATCCGGACAAAGACAAGATCCTTGGGATCGAACTCGAAATCCAGCCACGACCCACGGTAGGGAATAACCCGCGCTGAAAACAACAGCTTGCCCGACGAATGGGTTTTGCCCCTGTCGTGCTCGAAGAACACACCCGGGGAACGATGAAGCTGGGAGACGACAACGCGTTCCGTCCCGTTGATAACAAAAGTACCGGTATCGGTCATCAACGGAATCTCACCCATATAGACTTCCTGTTCCTTAATATCCTTGACGACCTTCGTCGTACTCAGCGTTTCCTTGTCATAAAGAACCAGACGCAATTTGACCCGTAGTGGTGCCGCAAAGGTAATCCCGCGTAACTGGCACTCTTTGACATCGAACACCGAGGAACCAAAACGATACGATACATACTCGAGAGCGGCATCCCCCGCATAGCTCTCAATGGGAAAAACCGATCGGAACGCGGCTTCCAGGCCCTTTGTCTCACGGGCATGTAGTGAAATATCCGCTTGCAGGAAGTTACGATACGAATCAAGCTGCATTGCAAGGAGATAGGGAACATCCAAAACGGTGGGACGTTTCCCAAAATCTTTTCGGATTCGTTTCTTCTCAGTAAAGGAATAACCCATAGTCAATCCTCAGTCAGGCACCCCAAGCGCAAAAAGGCCGGCGATCTTCACGAGATCGCCAGCCAGCCAACGGTTCTCAGCAGTAATTGGAGAAAGCGTTTTTATTTGATCTCGATAGTACCGCCCACTTCCTCGATTTGCTTCTTGATGTCTTCGGCTTCTTCCTTGGTAACCGCTTCCTTGATGGCAGTCGGCGCACTTTCCACGAGATCCTTGGCCTCTTTGAGACCCAATGAGGTCAACGCTCGCACGACCTTGATGACCGAGACCTTATTGGCGCCGAAGCTCGCCAGAACGGCATCGAATTCCGTTTTCTCTTCCTCGGCCTCGGCACCGCCGCCATCAGCGCCGGCTCCCGGGCCTGCCGCTATCGTGGCTACCGCGGCGGAAACACCGAATTTCTCTTCCATGGCCTTGACGAGATCCACAACATCCATGACGGACATATTTGCTATTGCATCAAGAATTTCTTCTTTGGACAGAGCCATATCATTACTCCTGCTAAATTCCGGCCACGCCGCATCCCGGCATGGCCTGAATGAGGCGTGGCCGGAATTTACATAATGTCGTGGCAAATTCGTGAGCCACGACACGGTCGGAATCAAAGATTTTTGTTAAGGATTTTTCCGAACGGTTACGGTGTAGAATGCTGGCAAGCCGCATCGATACCTACCGTATATTTCTATTTCTACGCCGCCTCTTTTTGCTGGCGGACGGCATCGACGGTCCTCACCAGCTTGCTGTGCGGTTCGGCCAGTGTGCGCACGAACGTCGCTATGGGCGCCTTCATCGTAGCCAGCAGCATAGCCAGCGCCACTTCCCGTGTCGGCATTTTGGCAAGCGCACTGACATCAGCGCCTTCCAGCAGTTTTCCGCCATATGCCGCGAATTTCACGACCAACTTCTCGTTTGTTTTCGCGAAATCCGACATAACCCGCGCCGAATCACTGGCTTCTTTTTTTGAAAAGGCCAGGATCAACGGTCCGACAAGGTTTTTACGAATACACGCAAAATCCGTACCTTCCAAGGCCAGATAAGCCAATCTGTTGGGCACTACCCGTACATAGACATCCGCACGCCGGGCCTGATCCCGTAGTTGGGTAATCTCCGCTACGGTAAGCCCTCGATACTCCGATCCCACCACGGAACTTGCGTCTTGGGCAATGTCGATAACTTCCGCTACAACGGACTTCTTTTGTTCCAGTGTTAAAGGCACACCTGCTCCCCTAATCCGAAATCTCCATCCAACGCTACACGTTTGGGTTGGCTTTTCGGACATGGTTCCACTTTGTGGAACTTTGGTTAAAAACAATTGCACCCGATATTTACCGAATGCCCCCACGGCGACCGATATTCCCGCGCGCAAGCGCGCCCCGCTTCGTTTCACCGTCTGCGTGGGCAAAAAGAAAAGGTATCGACCCTTCCTGTCAATTACGTGCCTTTCGGCACACCCACGGTCTTTGACAGCCCCCCTCGCAAGCGTTGGATGGTCGCTCGGCGGGTTGCTAAAGTTTGGTAAGTTTCTCGCACCACCAAAGGCAGCGCCCGTGAAACTATATGGCCCCGTTACGCGGGGCAAAACTTAGAGCGTGTTCTTCTGTCAGCAAATCAAGAAAAAGATTCCTGAGTATCGATAGGCAGGTATTCCACCGCCACCAACAGCTCATTGAACGTCCATGTTCAGGAAGCTTTTCCCGGCATATTCAACATCTGTCCCGCGCGTAAAAAATTACAACGCCAGAGAGACTTTATCCACGGCAAGCCCCGGTCCCATGGTGCTCGATACCGTTACTTTTTCTACATAAATACCTTTCGAGGAACCTGGTTTGAGCTTATTGAGATCCGCCAACAGGGCCGTGAGGTTTTCCTGCAGCGCGGATATCTCGAAAGAGAGCTTGCCAATGGTGCAATGGATGATGCCGGCGCGATCGGTACGGTAGCGTACCTGTCCCGCCTTGGCGTTTTTGATCGCAGTGGCCACATCCGGGGTTACCGTTCCAACCTTGGGGTTCGGCATTAGCCCCCTGGGTCCCAGAATTTTGCCCAACTGACCGACTATCTTCATAGTGTCGGGGCTCGCGATGACCACATCGAAATTCAGGTTCCCCGCCTTGACCTGCTCGGCAAGGTCTTCCAAACCGACGAGATCGGCACCGGCTTCGGTAGCAGCGGCAACGGCATCTCCCTGGGCAAACACGGCAACACGAACCTCTTTACCGGTTCCATGAGGTAAAACCGTGGCGCCACGCACCACCTGATCCGATTTCCGAGGATCGACACCCAAATTGACACTAACGTCAATGGATTCCTTGAACTTCACCGAAGAGAGCTCCTTGAGCAACTCAAGAGCCTTATCGACAGGATAAGAGGTACCCGGCACCAATTGCTCTTTGAATGCTCGAACACGCTTTGACCGCTTTGCCATTATTACATTGCCTCCCTAAGATCCAATCCGATACTACGGGCAGTGCCTGCCACAATGCGAACAGCAACATCCAGATCGTCCGTATTCAAATCAGGCATTTTCATTTTCGCAACTTCTTCGAGCTGTTCGCGCGTCACTTTGGCAACCTTCTGCGTATTCGGCACCGGACTGCCCTTTTCTATTCCAACGGCTTTCTTCAGCAAAACCGCTGCGGGCGGTGTTTTGGTGATGAAAGAAAAGCTTTTGTCCACATAGACCGTAATCACAACGGGAATCGGCAAGCCTTTTTCCATTTTCTGGGTATGGGCATTGAATGCCTTGCAGAATTCCATGATGTTAACGCCATGCTGTCCCAGCGCGGGACCGACCGGCGGACTTGGGTTGGCCTCGCCTGCGGGAATCTGCAGTTTGATAAACCCATGAACTTTCTTTTTCTTTGCCGCCATAATTCTGCTCCGCCATGAATTTGCTCCGCAACATCACGGCGAAGCAAAATTATTATGCAAATCCCTGAATCAACCGTCTCGGGCAATCGCCTCGGGCAATTGATTCAGGAACCTACCATTAATCCTTTTCGACTTGAGTGAAATCGAGTTCGACAGGCGTCGATCGCCCGAAGATCAAAACCGCCACGCGCAACCGGCTTTTCTCGTAATTGACCTCTTCCACGACACCGTTGAAGTCATTGAAAGGTCCATCAACGACTCGCACGACCTCACCTGGTTCGAACAATACCTTGGGACGCGGCTTTTCACTGCTGTTTTCCACACGTTCCAGTATGGCGTTGGCCTCCGCATCGGAAATGGGTGCCGGACGATCGCCACTGCCGCCGATAAATCCCATGACTTTCGGTACACTTTTGACCAGATGCCAGGTTTCCTCATCCAGTATCATATGTACCAATACGTAACCTGGAAAAAACTTTCGATCACTTTTGCGCTTTTGCCCCGCGCGCATCTCCACGACTTCTTCCGTCGGCACGAGTACATCGCCGAATTTGTCCGACATCCCGCTCCGATCGATGCGCTCCCTGAGCAATCGCTTTACCTGATGTTCGAAACCGGAAAAAGCATGCACCACATACCATCGTTTGCTCATGTTTACCTAGTTCCCCACATATAGATACGTTGCTCAACGACCAGCAATAACATATTGATTAACGAAAATCATCATCGAAGGTCGTTGCCGTGCGCAGCACTAGGAGCCTGTCCGACTAGGATGAATCGGCTGCGAAAGCGGTAAATTGGCCCCTTTTCCCCGCAAATTCTCGTCGAATAGTTCACTATTGTCCTCGAATTTGGCGGAAAAATGACCACAATTTCCCTTTTCCCGCTACGACCCCCCCCATAAGCCGGACAGACTCCTAGCCTCCCTGCCCGAGCAAATGCCGCATAATCAACCCAAGCAGTCCATCCAGCATCCAAAGCACCATCGCCATCAGGAATACGACCACGATGACGATCATCGTTGTTTGTACAGTTTCCTTGCGTGTCGGCCAAATGACTTTTCGCACTTCCATGCGCGCTTCCTTGATGGTATCCCAGGCCAACCGTCCCTGGGCGGTTTGCAGGAGAATCGCCCCCACAAGACCAAACGCCACCAACAGACCGATCAACCGCAATAACGATGACTGGTCGGACCAATAATAGAAACCACCGATTGCCACCGCCAAAAGAAGAACAGCGGAAAACCATTTGATGCCATCCGGTATTCCGCTGCTTTGTTCCGTTTTATCGGTTTTTTTGTCTTTACTGGGTGTAACCATCGGTTTCCGCCATGATTTTGCTTTGCAAAACCATATAGCCCCGCTACGCGGGGCGAGGAAAATTATTGGCAGGCCAGGAGGGAATCGAACCCCCAACCTGCGGTTTTGGAGACCGCTGCTCTGCCAAATTGAGCTACTGGCCTAAACTTTATCGATTACTCGATGATCTTTGCCACAACACCGGCGCCCACGGTTCGTCCGCCTTCGCGCACCGCAAACCGCAAACCCTCTTCCATGGCAATGGGCATGATCAGACTTACCTTCATTTTTATGTTATCGCCG
>JABDQX010000146.1 GCA_013042035.1 Gammaproteobacteria bacterium | reverse complement strand
GTGTTACCTGACACCGCCGTTTCAGGGCCGCCAGTCCTTCAATGGCGGCCATGAGCTCCATGCGGTTATTGGTGGTTTGCGCCTCGGCACCGGAAAATGTCTTTTCATGCCCCCGATAGCGAAGCAGTGCCCCCCATCCGCCGGGACCGGGATTGCCACTACAAGCACCATCGGTGAAGATTTCTACGGTATCGGTCATTACGTAAATTCGTTGACATGAAGGATGCTGGTGAGCGGTTTGCCTGATGGCCCGCCAGCATCCTACACGACTTTTACCCTGGATTCTTTCAGCCTACAGGTTATATCCCTTCTCTTCGTGCAGAACGATATCCAGGCCCTCGGTTTCTTCGTCAGTGGTCACTCGCAATCCCACCATGGCATCAATGATCTTGAGGATGACAAAACTGATGATTGCGGTGTAGGCAATGGTTGAGAGTACGCCGATGGACTGCACACTCATCTGTCCGGCCATGGAATCGATGCCGTCGGCAAAACCGAAGCCGGAAAAGACGCCGAGTCCCGTGGAGGCAAAGACGCCCGCGGCCAGAGTCCCGAGTATGCCGCCAACACCGTGCACTGGAAAGACGTCGAGAGAATCGTCGATTTTCAGAACCCGCTTCAGATAGTTGGTGGCTCCGAAGCAGACCAGTCCGGCAGTAATACCAATAACAAGCGCACCACCGGGACCGACGAAACCGGAAGCCGGTGTAATGGTGCCAAGACCTGCCACCATACCGGTGATAATGCCGAGCACGGAGGGCTTACCATATTTGACCCATTCCACTGCCATCCAGGAAAGCGATCCGGCGGCGGCCGAAATATGCGTGACCAATAGTGCCATGCCGGCATCCCCATTGGCCGCCAGTGCCGATCCGGCATTGAAACCATACCAGCCAACCCACAGCATACCGGCTCCGGCAACCGAAATAGCCAGATTATGGGGTGGCATGGCTGACGCGGGGAAGCCCTTGCGCGCACCCATGACAATCGCCGCGGTAATGGCCGAGACACCGGCGGTGATATGCACCACTGTGCCACCGGCGAAATCATAAAGCCCCATGCTGCCCAACCAGCCGCCTCCCCATACCCAGTGGGTCACCGGCACATATACCAGGGTGAACCAAATGGCCGAGAACCACAGCATGGCCGAGAATTTCATGCGTTCGGCGAACCCACCGACCACCAGCGCCGGGGTGATGATGGCGAATGTCATCTGAAATGCCATGAATACGGTTTCCGGTATATCACCGGACAGGGAATCCCGACCAATGCCCACCAGAAAGATCTTGCTGAGATCACCGATATAGGCGTTACCCTCGCCGAACGCCAGACTGTACCCGTAGACAAACCACAATAACGACATCAGGCAGGTGATGGCGAAGCACTGCATCATCACCGAGAGTACGTTCTTGGTGCGGACCAATCCGGCATAGAACAACGATAAACCGGGGATGGTCATGAATAGCACTAGGGCGGTGGCGGTTAGGATCCAGGCGGTATTGGCCCCGTTCAGCGCGACTTCCTGGGCGAATACGGGCCCTGGTAGAAGCACCAGCAGGGCGGCGATAATCCTCATTGTTCTTGACATGGTAGTATTCCTCCCTTACAGCGCGTCCGGGCCGGATTCACCGGTACGAACACGGATAGCCTGATCGAGATCGCGAATGAAGATCTTGCCATCGCCGATCTTACCGGTTCGCGCGGCGCTGATGATTGCCTCAATGGTCGTGTCCAGGAGGGAATCATTCACGGCAATCTCCAGTTTGACCTTGGGTACGAAGTCAACCACGTACTCAGCGCCACGGTATAATTCGGTATGGCCTTTTTGACGGCCGAAACCCTTGACTTCCGTGACGGTCAATCCCTGGATTCCGATCTCCGAGAGGGCGTTGCGTACGTCATCGAGCTTGAAGGGCTTGATGATTGCAATAACCAGTTTCATAAATACCCCTTGAGTTTTGTTTTTTCAGCAATGATGGAAAGCAATTTCTGTGCCAGGTTGCATTTTTACCCGGATAATTGTTCTTATGAGGTTTTTTCCTTGGCTATTGCTTTTTGTATGCACCGATTTCGATCATAAGATACCTTTCAGCGTACTTTGGCGCACCGGCAACGGTCTGGAGAAGCATAGGAGTAACCCGCACGGCATTCTTGTGGATACTGCGCCCACGCCATGACTGCTCCCTGTTCAAGAGCGAATCGCACGAATGGGCGGTTCGTGCCCGACGCCACAATCGTATCGATTTTTTGCTCACCCAATCTGTTTGTGCAATGCCATGGACATATATGGGCAGGAGGTCAGGGATATGGCACGGAAAGGATTCACGTTTCGCTCAATCCCACCGGGATCAAGGACTGTCTCGGTTGTCGCCGGTGTAATCTGATGGGCGTTAGTGTTGTTACGCGCTTTTTCGCCACAATAAGATACGCTCCGGAAAAAAACGGCAGGAAACGGGGGCCAATGACATCCAAAAAGCGCAGCCGGTTCATCAAGTCCCGGTTGCCAATCGGTGGTTGAAAGAAATATCGCTTGACGGAAATGACCTCGAAACCGAGCGTGGCAATGCGGTTTCTGATCCGATTCAGGCCCGGGAATCGACCTCCCCGGCAAGGGGTGCAGGGGCGCTCATCCGATTCGCTTTGTCTGTCAGGATCCGGATTGCCCTGTCGGCACAGCAAGTGGTGGATACCGAGCAGGCTCCAGGCATTGAAGGCGAGTATCAGCAAGTGACCTTCGGCGATCAGCACGCGTTCGGCTTCTTGTATGGTTTCCTGTATGTGAGAGGAAAATTCGAGCAGGTGAGGGAGTACGACAACATCGATACTATCGGAGACTATCGGCAAGGCATCGGGCCGGGCACGAAGGCAGGAGCGACCGGGAACGCTTCGATTCCCATCCACCTCTACCAAGATACGGTGCGGGATTCGGCTGCGGACCAGCAGATCCGCATCACCCAACCGTCCCACTTGTAAAATGTAATGCCCGAAAAGATGTGGTAACACACCGTCGAGTAACGCCTTTTCCCTGCTCAGTAACATCTTCCCGGATGGACACGAAAGCCACTGATGCAATTCGTGTCGCGGCATTGGGAAAACAACGGGATCGGGCGTCTTTCGGGAAAATGACATTAGCCTGATGATCCACTGACTTTATGAGGGTTGTTCAGCTTCCGATTATGCGGTGTTCTTTCGTGGATTGGAAAGCTTGGTAAACGCCAACAGCCGATCGAGCGGAACCACGGCGCGCTGCCTGATCGCTTCATCCACATGGATTTCATTGTGGCCGGCTTCCAACGCCGATATCAGGCTATCAAGGCTATTCATGGCCATCCATGGACAGCAGGCGCAGCTTTCGCAGGTTGCCCCCTCTCCCATGGTTGGCGCCGCCATAAAGGTTTTCTCCGGTGCCCTCTGGCGCATCTTATGAAAGATACCCACATCCGTGGCCACGATAAATGTTGAGTTCGGCATTTCCGTTACGGCATTGATGAGCGCCGTTGTCGAACCGACCACATTAGCGAGATCGATGACATCCGGTGGCGATTCCGGATGCACGAGAACAGCCGCCTCGGGATGTTTGCGCATGAGGCTGCGCAGGGCGTCGGCCTTGAATTGCTCATGCACGATGCACGAGCCCTGCCAAAGCAGCATATCGGCGCGGGTCTTACGTTGTGCGTAGGCGCCCAGGAACCGGTCCGGCCCCCAGAGGATCTTTTCTCCTTGCTCATCCAGGTGTTTGATGATGGCAAGCGCACTGCTGGAGGTTGCCACCCAGTCGGCCCGGGCCTTGACGCCGGCGCTGGTATTGGCATAAACCACAACGGTGCGATCGGGATGGGCATCGCAGAAAGCGGAAAACGCATCGACCGGGCAGCCCAGATCCAACGAACAATCGGCATTGAGATCCGGCATCAGCACACGTTTTTCAGGGCTTAGTATCTTGGCAGTTTCGCCCATGAAACGTACCCCGGCAACGATGATGGTATTGGCCTCGTGCTGTCGCCCGAAGCGTGCCATTTCCAGGGAGTCGCCAACGAAACCACCGGTCTCTTCCGCGAGGGTCTGCAGATCCGCATCGGTATAGTAATGGGCCAGCAGTACCGCATCGCGCTCGGCAAGCAGTGAACGGGCGCGATCAAAAAGCAATGCCTTTTCCGCTGGGGATAAGGTTGGGGTTTGGGGGATAGTGGGGGGGGTAATCGTCGGCGCCATCTTGATTTTTCGCTTTCAGCATTCCCTTAATGTCATTTCGGCTGGCAGGTGGGATCGTCAAGCCGAATAGGGATGTTTGGCTAAAATGGCGCGCCCGACAGGATTCGAACCTGTGACCCTCGGCTTCGGAGGCCGATACTCTATCCAGCTGAGCTACGGGCGCGTATCTATTGTGTGCATGGAGTTTACACTTAGATGTAGATGATTGTAAGTGGATGCTTTGATTAAGAGCGTGTCTGAAAATTCCGGGTCGTCGCGAGGCGGTAGCCCGATTGCGGTCCCGCAAGGCGCGGAAGGTGATAAATCGGGGAGTGTGGCGAGCTACATGACGCGATTTCTCACTCTTTCGCAACGCAGCGGGCCACAATTCGGGGGCCGCCGCAGTAGACCGGGGATTTTTCAGACACGCTCTAAGGAAAGACCTGACCCCGAACCCCGTGTTCTTCTTTTAGCGAGGATGCACGGCATTCTGGTTGGACACCGCCGCCTCGGAAAAAGTTTTCACCTCGGATAGCAGTCGCGCTGCCGCTTCCACCAGATTCATGGCCAGCGCCGCTCCGGTTCCTTCTCCCAAACGCAGTTGTAGATCCAGGAGGGGTTCCTTTTCCAGGTGGCGCAGGGCGATCAGGTGTCCCTTTTCAACGCTGCGGTGCGCGGCGATCATATAATCCGTGGCGGTGGGCATCAGACGCTGGGCGATCAGAGCGCCCGCGGTGGATATCAGTCCGTCGATGAGCACCGGTTTTTGTCTTGCCGCCGCACCGAGAATGACCCCGGCGATACCGCCGATCTCGAAGCCACCGAGTTTCGCCAATACATCGATACCATCTTCCGGATTCGGTTGATTGATACGCAGGGCCGCTTCGATAATCGCAACCTTGTGGCGCCGCTGTTCGTCATCGATGCCCGTTCCGTGCCCGGTGCTCGACAGCGCCGATTCCCCGCACAGCGTCGCGATGAGGGCGGCGCTCGGCGTGGTGTTGCCGATGCCCATCTCCCCCACGCCGATGAGCTCATATCCTTCGGTCTCGATCATCCGCCGGGCCACCTGGATACCGCTTTCCAGGGAGGTGATTGCCTGTGCCCGGGTCATGGCCGGTCCCTTCGCGATGTTGGCGGTTCCCCGTGCCACTGGCAGAGAGATAATGGCCCCTGAATGGGCCAGATCTTTCATGCCTTGGGCAATACCCATGTCTACAACGCGCACATCCGCCCCCGCCTGACCCGCCAGTGCATTGATGCTGGCGCCGCGATTCACGAAATTCGCCACCATTTGCCAGGTGACATCCTGGGGATATTTACTCACCCCTTCAGCGACCACCCCGTGGTCCGCCGCCATGACGACCACTACCTTGCGTTGTATGGGCGGTTGCAGGGAACGGGTTATCCCGGCCAGATCCACGGCGAGATCCATGAGCCGTCCCAGCGCCCAATGGGGCATGGTGAGTTGGTCGAGCCGTTCAGTGGCGCGGGTTCGCCAGGGAACGGAAGCGGGGGCGATGGTGAAGAGGGTTTGGTTGAGTATTTTCATCATAATTTTGCTCCGAGAGCGCTTTAACCAAACAGGTTCTTAGCGCGTGTCTGAAGATTCCCGGTCGTCGCGGGGCGGCGGGTTTATGAGGAAATCACCACGGGGATACCGCTGACCATCAGGATAACGGAATCGGCCATTGCCGCCACTTCCTGGTTGCAGCGCCCGGCCAGATCCCGAAACCGGCGGCTGATGGCATCGGCGGGCACGATCCCCTGTCCCACTTCATTGGTCACGAACAACACCTTGGCGGGAATGCCGCGGGCAACATTGCAGAGCTCCCGGGCGCGCCGGGCCATCTCATCCTCTTCCAGTGTGATGCCATCTTGCGAGGCGCCATAGAGCAGATTGTTTACCCAAAGCGTTAGGCAGTCGCACAGCACGACGTCATATTTGCCCTGTTCAGCCACCCGATGGAAGGCACCGGCCAGATCGTGCTCTTCCTCCCAGGTTTCCCACCCCAGCCTCTGGCGCACCGCCTGATGCCTGGCAACGCGCTCGCGCATCTCTTCGTCAAGGACCGGCGCCGTGGCGATGAATAAGCGTTTTTCTCCGGCTTTTTCCGCCAGACGCAGGGCATGGCGGCTTTTACCGCTTCGGCAGCCGCCGGTGATCAGACAGATTCCGTCTCTGCCGGAATTTATACCGGGTCGTATCGTCACTTATTCCACCAGGGCCACGCCGCCAACCGCTCGGTCGGTGCTGGCCAGGGCGATATCGGCCACCAGTTTGCGCACGGCCTTGATGTCAGTGGATACTTTTTGGGGTTTTTCGGGTTCATCGATATCCGGATAGATGTCGGTAAGTCGTCCGCCCCACAGTGCGTGGTTGGGTGTGCTTTCCTCCTTAAACTCTGCGCCCGCGTCTTTCCGCGCCGCAGCCACGATCTTCTCGCGCTCTTCGGGAGAGAGAAAGGGAAAGCGCAGCCAGTCGTGTCGGCGATGCAATTCGGGAAATTCCCGGGCAAGGCGCTTTAGCATCTCCCTATCGAGGGGAAAGTCACCGGGGTTGGTATCGTCTCCTCGCCATGCCGAGAGCAGGCGGATGGCATAGGACCCGGGTTGTGTGTGCTGCCAGAGCGTCAATGGCGCCGATTCGCCGCGCTGCCAGGCAATCACCCGGGCGAGTTCGGAACCGCCCGATGTCAGTGCCCGTCCCAGCGCGTCGTTTTGTTTATCGCTGCCATAATAGAATTCCAGCAGGGCGACCTGTTGTTTCAGGTGATCGAGGAATTCATCCGGGGTTTCAACGTCATCCGATCCATCGGCGCGGAAGCCGCTTTGTGGCAAGGGAATATAGT
>JABDQX010000145.1 GCA_013042035.1 Gammaproteobacteria bacterium | reverse complement strand
TCCATACCCGGACCGCGGAACGACTCGACGGATGAGCGGTTGGCCTTGTCGTAGGAAGCCTTGAAGTAGTACGGGAGCCCAAGCTCATCGGCCATGGGCTTGACGGCCTCGCAGATGTCCAGGCATTGGCGCTCGGACTCGATGACGCAGGGGCCGGCGATGAGGAAGAGGGGGTGAGAAGGGCCGATAGGGAAGTTACAGAGGTTCATGGATGGTTGAATTTCTCCATTATGGCGGCAGCCTGTCGGGGTGTTGCTTCTTTTGTTTCGGAACCTTCGCGAACGAAACTCTTCTCACCAACCCAACTCATTTTACTTTGCCCAGGCACGAAGAGCCGGATAACGCTAAGCCCTCTGTACTGGATAGTATCAACCGCACTTAGTAGCGTGTTTTTCAGTGGCTCGGAGAGATCTGTGTAGCGAAATTCCGCCACGAGATTCCGCACATACTCTTCGACGGTCTGTTTAGCCAGACGTGCTTCCCTATCAACACCAACGACGTATGTGTCGCCCACTTTCACGGGCGGGACGCCATCAAGTTCTTCCACACGGCTTGCGTCATTCGAGTTATCCGCCACGCCAAGATAAATATAACCATTTGTGCCTGACGCTATATTCGCAATACTACAGGCGATTTCTGCAAGGCGAGGCACTAAATCTTTGTTCTTGGTTCTATCCGATGACAGACTGTAAAGGCCCTGTTTGAATTCATAACGCGGGGTTTCGATCTTGGAACGACGCAGAGAATTCTCGAAGTCGATGGCCAGTCCCAGACCATGGGATAGCAGGGAAGGCTCCTTGTGTACGAAATACTTTTGTATCAGGCCAATAGTCAGGTCGATATTCCTGTTACGATCATCCTGATTTATATGGTGGCTTGCCGTCTCAAGTTTTTTCGCCAACCCCGCAAGGGCCTGCAATATTGCATTGGGATCAACGGGCTCTTTCTGCTCTCGAATGATGAGTTGAAAGAACGCCATGAAAACAGCATAGAAGGGTGTTCTGACAGGATTGCCACCGGCGGATGGATTGACAAACTTGCGAAAGGTATTCGGCGCACCATCCACCACCTCAATGGTTTCCACCAATACGGAGAATGTGCTCTTTAATTCACTTTGCAGGCGTTCCGCCGGATACGTTGTCAGGCGGTTGTTCAAATCGTCGTGAGTCTCTGTGTTTGTATCATACACTTCATCAAGCCGTTCGCGACTGGCGGCAAACGGCTCGTTCAACAGAACCGACGCGGCGAGATCAGCAATGGTTTGTTCGTCGTAGCTATCACGCAATTCTCTGGTTCTGAGAATGCCCTGTTTGCACCAAAATGTCTGTTCGGCATGCACCCCATAATCCAACTTAAGCGATGGTGCATCAATGCTGACCGTGGGCATCTCGGCCAGGTTGATTTTCTCGGCCGATGTATCACCGCGTAGCTCGGAACTGAGTTTACGCACAAAGGTTGCAAAATTCGTTACGACACCGGCCTGTCGCTGCTCCTGTGGACTAAGTTGCTTACCGCCTGAATTGATTCGCCCGAAGATATCCGTGACACCAGACTCGTCGTCTATCGAGAATATGGTTACCGCCAACTGGTAATCCAGGATTGTCGCACAGTCGGTTGGAGATAGTTTCAGATCCGATTTCTTGGGTACGAAAAATCCTTCTTCTGCCATAACCTTGGCCGTAAGAAATTCTTCCACATTAAAATATCTTCCGTCGGCAAGTGGGTAAGCGTTTTCGATGAAAGAAAAGATGGCATTCAGTCTCTGCATTCCATCAATAATTTCGTATTTCCCTCCGCCGTTTTGGAGGAGCAGGATGAGCGGGGTCGGGTACCGCCGCAGAATGCTGTCGATGAACCGAATCTTCTCGTCCAACGTCCAAACAAGCTTTCGCTGATACGTTCTGTTGACGATAAAAAGTCCTTCCCGGTAACTACGGTAGGCCTCGACCAAGGTCATTCCACGCGGTGTAGTAGCCATGGACTCTTCTTTGCTCCCCTCTTCATGCGTTCCCACACGGAAGCGTGGAAACGAAAACTTCAGTGAAAAGTAAAGTGATCTATGTCGGCTTTTAGAGGCTGTTTCGTTAAAACGGGAAACCCTTCCGAATCCTGCCCCGCGAAGCGGGACAGGACCATATAATTCCGCGAAACGGAATTATTCCTCTTCCTGCCCCGGCTTGAAGTCGGCCATCAACTGCTGCTGGGTCTGCGCGGGCACCGGATCATAGTGGCTGAACTCGATGGTGTAGGAACCGGCCCCACCGGTCATGGATTTTAGTTCGGATTGGTACATTTCCAACTCGCTCAATGGCGCCTGACCCGAAACGATCACCATACCGCCGCCGAGGGAAACCGTTCCATTGATCTTGCCGCGTTTCCCGGAAAGCCCTCCGGCGACATCTCCCATGTTGTCTTGGGGAACGGTAACATCGACATTGACAATAGGCTCCAACACGATGGGTTTGGCCTTCGCGACAGCATCCATGAATGCCTTTTTGCCCGCCGCGACAAACGCGATTTCCTTGGAGTCCACCGGGTGAAATTTGCCGTCGTACACGGTCACTCTGACATCCTCGAAGGTATAACCGGCAATTGCGCCCAATTCCAGAACCTGCCGCACACCTTTTTCCACGGCCGGGATAAATTGTTGAGGGATAACGCCACCGACAATGGCGTTCACGAACTCGAAGCCACCGCCACGGGGAAGGGGTTCGATCCGGAGAAATACCTCACCGAACTGACCGGCGCCACCTGTTTGTTTTTTATGCCGGTGATGGCCTTCGGCGGGCAAGGTAATCGTCTCCCGATAAGCGATTCTGGGC
>JABDQX010000142.1 GCA_013042035.1 Gammaproteobacteria bacterium | reverse complement strand
TACGCCATCTTCGTGACCGCCATGGACAGCAATCCGCTGGCCGCCAGAGCGGATGTGGTAATCAGCGAATATCGACAGGATTTCATGGATGGAATCACCGTTTTGTCGAACTTCACGGCAAACAAAGTATTCATCTGCAAATATCCCGAAGTGGATATTCCCATTCCGAACGATAAGCCAAAAAGCAACATCGTTGTCGCTGAATTTTCAGGCCCTCATCCCGCCGGGTTGCCGGGTACGCATATTCACTTTTTAGCCCCTGTATCCGCGCAAAGAACGGTGTGGCACCTCGGTTACCAGGATGTTATTGCCATCGGCAAATTATTTACCTCCGGGCACCTTTGGGTGGAACGGATAGTCGCGCTGGCCGGCCCCAGGGTAAAACAGCCGCGCCTGATTCGTACACGGTTGGGTGCGAGCACGGGAAGTCTGCTCGAAGGTGAGCTGGAACACGGCGAATCACGAATCATTTCCGGTTCCATTCTTTCGGGTCACCGGGCGTCGGGATGGGCGCGTCATTTGGGGCGGTATCACACGCAAATATCCGTTCTCGCCGAAGAGCGGGAGCGTCATTTTCTGGCCTGGATTCAACCGGGTTGGAGTCGACACTCCCACCACAACGTGTTCTTATCGAGCCTGTTTCGGCGTAAGGCCAAGTTTCCCTTAACGACATCGCAGCAGGGTAGCCCCCGTGCCATGGTTCCCATCGGTTCCTTTTCCAGAGTTGTACCGCTGGATATCCTCCCAACTATCCTGCTTCGCTCTCTGGTGGTTGGCGATACCGATAAAGCGCAAGGCATGGGATGCCTGGAACTGGACGAGGAGGATCTGGCGCTTTGCACTTACGTTTGCCCCAGCAAGTATGAATACGGGGCTGCTTTGCGGGCGGCGCTGACCCACATCGAGAGGGAGGGATAATGATTATAAAGGGCCTTAGAAAATTTCTTGACCGGTTGGAACCCGCTTTTTCCCGAGGTGGGCGCCTTGAGCGGTTCGGCGCGATCTATGAAGCGTTCGATACTTTTTTCTTTTCGCCACCGGATGTCACCCGAAACGCGCCCCATGTACGGGATGGCTTGGATCTCAAGCGGTTGATGGTTTACGTCGTATTGGCAGCCATGCCATGTGCCCTGTGGGGCATGTACAACGTGGGTCTACATGCCAACGAGATTATGATCGATGTGGGCGCCGTATCCGCGGCGGGCTGGCGTGGTTGGGTGCTCGATACCATCGGTATCGGTTATTCACCCGATAGCGTGTGGGATTGTATGTGGCATGGCTTCATGTATTTCCTGCCTATTTATGCCGTTACCATGATATTCGGGCTTGGCTGGGAGATGCTGTTCGCAGCGGTTAGAAACCATGAAGTGAACGAAGGTTTTCTGGCAACCGGTATGTTGTTTACCCTGACGTTGCCGCCGACAATTCCGCTTTGGCAGGTAGCGCTTGGTATCAGTTTCGGTGTGGTTATCGGAAAAGAGGTGTTCGGTGGAACAGGTAAGAATTTTCTCAATCCGGCCTTGGTAGGACGAGCCTTTCTGTTTTTTGCGTACCCTGGAGAAATGTCGGGGGATTCCGTGTGGGTGCCGGTCGATGGTTTCAGTGGCGCAACGGCCTTGAGCCTTGCCGCCAGCGGCGGTGTTGAAGCAATTCAGACAAGTATTACCTGGAGTCAGGCCTTTTTCGGTCAAATTCAGGGATCTTTTGGCGAGACCTCCGTGCTCATGTGTCTGTTGGGGGCCGCGTTTTTGCTCTTTACCCGTATCGCCTCGTATCGAATCATGGGCGGTGTTTTCGTTGGTATGGTTGCTACCGCATATCTGTTTAACTTCATTGGCAGCGATACGAATCCCATGTTTGCCGTCCCCTGGTATTGGCATTTGGTTTTGGGTGGGTACATGTTCGGGCTCGTCTATATGGCTACCGATCCGGTGTCGTCATCCATGACCAACAAGGGCAGATGGATCTATGGCATCATGATTGGCGTCATGGTTATTCTCATCCGAGTCGTAAACCCGGGTTTCCCGGAAGGTATGATGCTGGCCATCCTATTTGCCAACGTATTTGCGCCGATCATCGACCATTTCGTGGTTCAGGCAAACATCAAGAGAAGAACCATCCGTCTGGCGATTTCGCAGGTTCAGGCCATAGTAAGTTCTTGTGGTGGGTCAGGAGAATGCGCATTTCCATGTAGAAGTTTGGGCGCGATATCATACTGTCCCAAAAAATGGGGCCGTATGACTTTAACCCGTAACATCATGCAGAGCAGTATCGTTAAGGGAATGAACCTCATGCAGGTAACCG
>JABDQX010000134.1 GCA_013042035.1 Gammaproteobacteria bacterium | reverse complement strand
CGAAAGCCCCTGTTCCGATAATACGGCGTCGGCTTGCCGGAGCAAGGCATCTTCCAAGTCGATGTGTATGGTGGTCATGTTTGCGTTTCCGTTTTCCTCATTGCGCACTATCCATTCGGTCGTTTCTCCAGTAATCCACTCCGGCTACGCCGGAATGGATTACCGGTAAATCTCTCCCCCCTTCTCCACGAACTCCTCTGCCTTCTCCTGCATTCCTTTTTCCAAGGCCTTTTCCACATCGGCTATCCCTTCTTTTTCCGCGAAATCCCGGACATCCTGGGTGATCTGCATGGCGCAGAATTGCGGGCCGCACATGGAGCAAAAATGCGCGACCTTGGCCGATTCCTTGGGTAGCGTCGCATCGTGGAATTCGCGTGCGCGGTCCGGGTCCAGGCCCAGATTGAATTGATCCTCCCACCGGAATTCGAAGCGGGCCTTGGATAGGGCGTTATCGCGTATCTGCGCGCCGGGATGGCCCTTGGCGAGATCCGCCGCGTGGGCGGCGATCTTGTAGACGATGATCCCCTCTTTTACATCATCCCGATCCGGCAATCCCAGATGCTCCTTGGGGGTGACGTAACACAGCATGGCGGTACCGTACCAACCAATCATCGCGGCGCCCATGGCCGAGGTGATGTGGTCGTAGCCGGGGGCGATGTCGGTGACCAGGGGCCCCAATGTATAAAAAGGCGCTTCGCCACAGGCCTTAAGTTGCCTGTCCATGTTTTCCTTGATCATATGCATCGGGATGTGACCGGGGCCCTCGATGATGGTTTGCACCTCGTGATTCCAGGCGATCCGAGTCAAATCACCCAGGGTATCGAGTTCCGCGAATTGGGCGGCATCGTTGGCGTCGGCAATGGAGCCGGGGCGGAAGCCATCCCCCAGGGAGAAGGCCACGTCGTAGGCCTTCATGATCTCGCAGATCTCCTCGAATCGGGTATACAGGAAACTCTCCTGGTGGTGAGCCAGACACCATTTGGCCATGATCGAGCCACCCCGCGAGACGATGCCGGTCAGGCGTCTGGCGGTAAGGGGTACGGAACGAAGCGTTACTCCCGCGTGGATCGTGAAATAATCGACGCCTTGCTCTGCCTGCTCTATCAGGGTATCGCGGAATATCTCCCAGGTAAGCTCTTCCGGTTTTCCGTCAACCTTCTCCAGGGCCTGGTAGATGGGCACTGTACCGATAGGGGTCGGGCTGTTGCGGATGATCCACTCACGGGTTTCGTGGATATTCTTCCCCGTGGAAAGATCCATGACGGTATCGGCGCCCCAGCGGATCCCCCATACCATCTTGTCCACCTCTTCCTCAATGGAGGAGCCGAGCGCCGAATTGCCGATATTGGCATTGATCTTCACCAGAAAATTGCGTCCGATGATCATCGGCTCGATCTCCGGATGATTGATGTTGGCCGGCATGACGGCCCGGCCACGGGCAATTTCATCACGGACGAATTCCGGGGTAATCACATCGGGGATCGCCGCGCCGAAGCTCTCTCCCGGATGCTGCGTCAGGGGACCTGCGTGTTCGCGCGCGCTTTCGAGGCGCATATTTTCCCGAATGGCCACGAATTCCATTTCCGGTGTGATGATGCCACGTCTGGCATAGTGCATCTGGGTGATATTCTTCCCCGCTTTTGCCCGGCGTGGCGGGCGTATGCGGGCAAAACGCGATTCCGACAAACTGGCGTCGGCCAGGCGTTCACGGCCATATGCCGAGCTGATTTCCGGCAATATTTCGGTATCTGCCCTTTCCTCTATCCATTTCTCCCGCAAAAGCGGCAATCCGGCGCGAATGTCAACGGAAATATCCGGATCCATGAATGGCCCGGATGTATCGTAAACGTGGACGGAAGCCTCCAGGTTACCGGTAACATCGTTATCAGTGGCGCCATCGGCGGTGGTGTTCGCGGGTATTTCGGTTAAGCGAATCTCCCGTATGGGTACGCGAATATCGGGCCTGCTGCCGGTTAGGTAGATCTTCCTTGCATTGGGGAAAGAGGCGAAGGCAGTCGGATCCACGTGCGCGGATTTGCTAAGGGATGAGTTTGTGGGGGTGGCGTTTGTGACAGTGGACATACCGGAAGGCTCTTCGTGGGTTTTTTTCATGTGTGATTCCAGATAATTTTGCCTGGCAAAATTATATGGCCCCGCTTCGCGAGGCGATAGGGTTATAATGAGGATGTTATTGCTTAGAGCGTGTCTGAAAAATTCCCAGTCTACTGCGGCGGCCCCCGAATTGTGGCCCGCTGCGTTGCGAAAAAGTGGAAAATCGCGTCATGTAGCTCGCTACACTCCCCGATTTTTCACTTTCCGCGCCTTGCGGGACCCCAATCGGGCTACCGCCTCGCGACGACCGGGAATTTTCAGACACGCTCTTAAACGTAAAACGTAACTTTTTATTATACCTCGAACGGGCGGCGTCTTTTGTTTTGGAAGCAGTTGATGTCCCGAATGGTATTGGAATTTACGCTTACCATTGGCAATGTTACACACTTCAATAGCATCGGCGCCTGTTCTGTTAAAAGTCTAGAACACGCGCTAAGATACAGGCGTTAACAGTATAATCATCAAAACAAGTATTTTTCACGGCTCGCCTCGGCGATTCATGAAAAATATTCAGGTCACGGATTTATGAACCTCGAAAAAGCTCGCTTTACCATGGTACATCAACAGATTCGCACCTGGGATGTATCGGACCAGCGTGTGCTCGATGCGCTGCTCGCCATACCACGCGAGGCATTTGCCCCAATCGAATACCGGGAACTCGCCTATGCCGATACCGGCATCCCCCTCACCGATGGGCAGGAAATGATGTCTCCGCGGATAGTCGCGCGCATCCTTCAGGCGCTCGATCTTTCGCCTACCGACCATGTTCTGGAGGTGGGCACGGGCAGTGGCTATCTTACCGCGCTTATTGCAATGCTAGCGAGAGACGTGGTGAGCGTGGAAATATCCCCAGCGCTGCACCAGCAGGCCAGCGCCGCGCTGGCCGCGCAAAACGTTCAGAATGCACAGCTATCACTAGGTGACGCCGCCACCGGCTGGGAGTCGGCGGCGCCTTTTTTCGATGCGATTGTGGTAACTGGTTCCATCCCCGTATTGCGGGGGCATCTCCATTACCAGCTAAAGGAAAACGGACGCATGTTTGTCGTGGTAGGAGAAGAACCTGTTATGGGAGCCCGCCTGATCACGCGCTCGGGTTCCGATGACTGGCGGGAAGAGAGTCTTTTCGAAACCGTCCTGCCGCCGCTCCAATCCGCGCAGTCGGTCGATCGATTCGTGCTATAAGCCCGGATACTTCATTGATAAAAAAACACACCTCGAATAGCCCCGTGTGTGGCTTTTTCGTGCGCTGGAAAAAGTTGCACACGAGGTTGAATAGTATTTTAGGCGTGACCGAAAAAACCGGATAGAACGAGAGAAGAAAACCAATGCTTAACGAATCCCTCACTATCGATACATTGGCTTTTTTGGCGATCCTTTTCCGGGAATAAGAGCAGGACGCTTTTCTTTACTCTTATCGAAGAAGATGAAGCGCCCATGGTGTCGACTGCCTCTGGCATATTCTATGGGATAGACTCTCCCTCTCTTAGAGTCATATACCGATCCACCGCCAGATATTCCCCTTCCTGTGCTTTCCATTCCTCGCTCTGGCCATCCGGCCAAATTACGCGCACGGCTTTCACCTTATCGGATGCACCGAGTCCGGTGATTACCCGTGGGTCGTTGGACGAAGCGTAGCTGCCGTCGGTTCGCGATCGCCGCCATAAGGGCGAGGCGTCTTCGCGCTCTACCCGCACCCGCGCGCCTAGGGCATCGCGCCCGGATTTGTCCACGAGCCGCAGCCCCAGCCAGTGGTTGGCGCTGTCCAGGTTATTTTTCAGTAATCGCACGGGACCGCTGTTGTTGGTGATCAGAATATCGATGTCGCCATCGTTGTCTATGTCGCCAAAGGCCGCGCCCCGGCTTACTTCGGAGAGCGCAAATGCCGCGCCCGCCTGGGGGGTAATGTCCGCGAATCTTCTGTCGCGGGCACTGTGACTTGTATCGGCGCGGGTGTTGGCCAATAGATGATTGGGTTGGTGAAAGGGCAAGGAGTCGCCTACACGTGCCAGATTCGGCATGACTCGCACGTCACCATTGACGACCAAAAGGTCAAGCCAACCGTCATTGTCATAGTCGAACCAACTAGTGCCGAAAGCGGTGTGACCCTGGCTGGGAACGGCAACGCCGGTAGCGACGGAGCGATCCTGAAACCAGCCGGTCCCATCATTCACATACAGGGTGTTGCTTTCCTCCGTGAGGTGGGTCATGAAAAGGTCTTCGTCACCGTCGTTGTCGAAATCACCGGCATCAACCCCCATGCTGGCCTCGGCTACTCCATCCATATTCACTGCGGTACCGGCCAGAAACGCCTCATCCAGGAATGTTCCATTGTGTTGGTTGATCCATAGCTGGTTTGGGCGTCCGTCATTTCCAACATAGATATCCACCCAGCCATCCCCATTGAAATCCGCGCCGATGACACCCAAAGCGCCTTGGTATTCCTTTATGATCCCGGATTTCCCGGATACGTCTTCGAAAGTGCCATCGCCACGATTACGAAATAACCGGCAGGGTACGGGGCGAAAGGTCAGCGGTGAACAATAATCCCGGCTACCATCCGGCGCGTAACATTCTTCATGATTTTTCAGGGAGTAATCCACGTAATTGCCGACAAAGAGATCCAACAGGCCGTCGCGGTCGAAATCCAGAAAAGCGGCGCTCACCGACCAGCGATCCTCACCCACGCCAGCTTTTTCGGTGATCTCCGTGAAGGTGCCATCGCCATTGTTTTTGAGAAGCTGATTCGGTCCGTGGTTGGTAATATACAAATCCGGCCAACCATCGTTGTCGATATCGCCCGCGGCGACGCCCATGCCGTAGCCGATAGCTACGATCCCGCTGGTTTGCGTGACATCGGTAAAATGTATTTTTGGGGTACCGTCTTCGTCTATCACCAGATCATTTCGGTACAAGCGGTCACGGAGGGATTCCTGTTCACTGGCCTGTTCCTGGCACGGGGGATCGTTTGGATTGACGGTGGGTTTGCACGGCACAACATGGCTTTGGACCAGATAGACATCCAAGTCTCCGTCCTGGTCATAATCGAGAAATGCGCCGCCAGCGCCCAGGATTTCGGAGAAATAAAATTCCCCGGATATCCCGCTAAAATGAACGAAATCCAACCCCGCAGCATTGGCGATTTCGGAAAACGCCTCGGTGGGCGCATCATTTCCAGGGGATTTGTCCGTTTGAAAAGTGTTCGGCAAGGCTTCGGTCAAAGCATTCGATGAAGCATCGCCGGATATCGGTGCCGCGCCGACGGCGGGTAACAGCAGAACGGACAGTAAAAGTAACAGGGTGCTGTATACAAAACTCATTTTGCACTCTCCAACCCGACACAGCCGGAACCAAAATGCGTCAGGAGAATTTCTTGGTCGTTTTGTTCAAGATTCTGGCAACTGCATTGAAAATGTATTCAAGGCATTCATTATCATTCCGAAAGGTGACTCATGGGAAAGGATAGAATCAAAAATCTTTGTATTTTTTGTGGCGCTCAAAGGGGCAACAATCCTGATTTTGAATCTACTCTATTGGCGCTGGCGCAAATACTGATCGCCCGGGAGATTACCGTCGTTTACGGAGGAGGCAGTGTCGGGTTAATGGGCATCCTGGCCGATTACATTGTACAAAATAACGGTCGTATCATCGGCGTCATCCCCGAAAGTCTGGCTGACAGGGAACTTCTACACCATAACCTCACCGAATGCCATATCGTGGGTTCCATGCATCTGCGCAAACAAAAGATGCATGAATTATCCGACGCGTTTGTACTCGCCCCGGGGGGATTCGGTTCCATCGAGGAGTTTTTCGAGGCCCTGACATGGACCCAATTGGGGCTTCATGAAAAACCCTGCGGCATCCTCGATATCAACGGCTACTACAAACACCTGCTGCTCTTTCTGGAGGATGCCTTGGAAACAGGATTCCTGTCCCATCAGGACCACCGGCGAGTACTCGTTTCATCGAATCCCGAAGCGCTGATGAGCATGATGGAGGCTCATTGACCGCCATGTGGTACCGGACGTGATGGCAGGATGGTGAATGGCGTTAACCCTGCGAACCGGATGCACACTCTAAGAATTACTCGAGAAATGCCACCGGTAATAGGCCAGCGCACTCTGACCGTCCGAGACGATATCGACGATTTTCCAATTCTTGTGCCCTTCGGCTTTTCGGGACTCATCGGTTCGGAACATGTGAAACTCCAGGTATCGCTGGGGACCGCCCGTCTGCATCACGCGAATACCCAGAACGACGCCACCCATTCTGTTTCTACGCGGTGACAGATGTTCGATTTTGGCGTCCTGGTAATTGGATAGATGACGCAACATGGCGCTGATGAGCATATCCTTCATGCGCACTTCCAGGTCCGCTTTCTGTTCATCGTTCATGTGGCGATATTTGTTGCCGGCTGCCCAGCGAGCCATATAGGGAAAGGCGAAATACCGCGCCGCCTCTTGTTCCAGCAGGATTTTCAACTGGGTCTTCAACTGTGTCGCGGGAGGGTTCGTGCTGGTCCCTTTCAGAAAATACATCAGTTTCCCAATGCCTTCGCGCAGCACTTCGTCCGGGTTCTGTATCGAAGAAGAAAACGGCGCGGCCACCCGTGGGGAGGGAGCATTGACAAGAGGAGCGGCCGTTACCGATGTGTTTGCCAGGATCAGGAGCATGGCCAGGCCTATTGTCTGGCCCATAATCAAGCGATCAATTTTTGGCCTTTTTGCTTGCAGGTGGCCTGTTGTTGAGCAGTGCATCGGATGTCTCCTTGGATTCGGAATCTTCCCGTCATTTGCGTCGATTTTTTCAGTGATGATATTAAACACGCAAAAACTAAAGCGAGATGGTTGACGCTGTATCTTGCTGTAATGAAATGAGAATATCTTGCCTTAGTTTTCGCGGTCTTAGTATATCCATGATAAGGCACCCAACAGAGAAAAACATAGCCCCTTCCCGTGCGCGGCTTTTCCCGGCGGATTGGTATACTTCTAACGCCTGAATTTACACTTTCGTCAGAACAGACGTTAGTTTTCGCGGTCCTCGTAAGCTTTTCTCGACTGCAAAAAGAATACCGCCCTTCAAGGCACCGGCCCAAATGCATAAAAATTTTTCGGAGTCGATCTCGGCGTTCAATGCAGTTAATATAAATTTTATCGAACGCGGAGCAAGATTTATGAAAACACTAAACACAAAATTATCCGATACCCTGTCAACGGCCCATTCGATCGGTGCCGCACTCATCCTATTGTTATTGACGGGTTTTTCACAGACATTTGCCGCCGACCGGGCGTTGTTTCAACTCAATGGCATGGATTACCTGGAATCCGAATTGCCGTCGGGTTCGCAACTCGCGCTGTACGAGTTGGACAACGATTACTACCAAAAAGTACAGCTTCTTATCGATGAAGCGCTTTTCGATATCTATCTCGACGAGGAAGCGAAGCGAGAGGGAAAGACCAGGGACGAAATAAGAACGGCACGTCTTTTGGTGGCCGAGCCGGATGAAAGCAGCGTTCGTGGTCTTTATGAAGTACTCCGGGGCCGCATCAAACAACCCTATGAAGTTATTCGTGAACAGCTCGCCGAACACCTGCATCAACAACAAATCGATGCAAAAAAGGTCGAGTTATTGGCGGACTACCGCAGAAAAAGTGCTTTCCGGATATTGCTGCCGCGCCCTGTTTCTCCCTTTGTTGCAATCCAAACGCAAGGATTCCCTGTCAGGGGCAATCCGAAAGCACCTGTTACCATCGTGGAATTCGCCGATTATCAATGTCCGCATTGTAAAACGGCATCTCAAACCGTCAAACGGGTTGCCAAGCGCTTCGAGGGAAAGGTAAAGGTGGTGTATATGGATTATCTGGTCACCGGCTCCCCTATTTCCAGACTGGTTGCACAAGGCGGGGTATGCGCCGACAAACAAGGAAAATTCTGGGCGTATCACGATCTGGCATACAAGCATCAGCATGAACTGAGCAAGGACTCACCGGTCGATCTTGCCGAGGAAATTGGGCTCGATCAGAAGCCATTCAAGCATTGCCTGAAATCCGAAGAGGCGATTGCCAAAGTAAAACAGGCCGAACAGGAGGCAAGGCGTTTGCAGTTGAACTCCACGCCCAGTGTTTTCGTAAATGGGAAACGAGTCGTTCTCCATGATATCGAACAGGACGTTATCGAGGCGGTGGAGAAGGCGCTGAAGTAAGAGCGTGTCTGAAAATTCCCGGTCGTCGCGAGGCGGTAGCCCGAT
>JABDQX010000131.1 GCA_013042035.1 Gammaproteobacteria bacterium | reverse complement strand
GGGTATGGCTGTTCGCCATTTAAAGTGGTACGCGAGCTGGGTTTAGAACGTCGTGAGACAGTTCGGTCCCTATCTGCCGTGGGCGTTGGAGACTTGAGGGGAGCTGCTCCTAGTACGAGAGGACCGGAGTGGACGTACCTCTGGTGTTCCGGTTGTCACGCCAGTGGCATTGCCGGGTAGCTATGTACGGAAAGGATAACCGCTGAAAGCATCTAAGCGGGAAGCCTCCCCCAAGATAAGGTCTCCCGGACCCTTGAGGTCCCTTAAGGTCCGTCGAAGACTACGACGTTGATAGGCGGGATGTGGAAGCGCAGTAATGTGTGAAGCTAACCCGTACTAATTGACCGTGAGGCTTGACCATATAACACCCAAGCGATTTGTATAGTTGGAATATGCAAGATAAAAAGCTGGGTTTTGACATGACCCAAAAGCGCGTTTACGACTTTCTAGATTTTTTGCGGGGATTATGCTCACCCGAGGTTATATAAGGCTTGGGACGTAGTGAGTTGGTGAGTGGATATTCCTGAAAACGGTTTGCCTGGCGGCCATAGCAAGTGGGTACCACCCGATTCCATTCCGAACTCGGTAGTGAAAACGCTTAGCGCCGATGATAGTGTGGGGTCTCCCCACGTGAAAGTAGGTCACTGCCAGGCATTTAAACTTAAAAACCCCGATATCTTAGTAGTGTCGGGGTTTTTTGTTTGCATGAGTCCTCATGTCAATAAGTGGCTGACATCGTAGAGTTACAGGTTGGCCACCAAAGCAAATGTTCTTGGATGACAGGAGGTGCGTATGTTCGAGTATGACCAAGACATCGTACGAGTACTTCTGAAAGAAGATGAGCAATTTCGGGAGCTTTACGAATACCATGGAAAGCTGAAGGGAAAAATTCGGGATGTGGAAACTGGTGTCCACCCCCTTGACGGTTCTTCCCTTGGCATTTTGAAGAAAGAAAAACTATTGGCCAAGGATAAAATGGCGGTGATAGTTAATCAGTATCGCCGCGAAAATCCTCATCCAACGCACAGCGCATAAGAACCATAAAGCTTCTGGTATCTTGCGTTTTTGCCTTGCGACAAGGATTGCGTGTGCAGAGATTGGCCTGCCTACCACCACGAGGCGGGCTTTGTCCGTTTCGGATACCCGCTTTACTTCTTGATGTGAGCCAACAGCAAATCTTTTGCCTGGTTTATTTGTATAGCGAGGAATGTTGAGCCGCCCCGATCCGGGTGTAGCTTCTGTATGAGCTTTCGGTGCGCTGCAGTGATCTCTTTTCGAGAAGAGTCAGGTGAGAGCTCAAGTATCTTATAAGCCTCTCCAATCGTCATCTTTTCGGCACCATGCCGCTCTTGCCCCGTATCCCTACTGCGATCATCATATCCTTCATGCCAATTACTGTTCGATGTTTGTTCCCTTCCTAATCCTGGTATAACCCCACCCAATAAGAAACGTAGGCTTTTTATTGTTTGTATCGCACGGATCAAACGTGGAAGTAAGGGAAGTAGCGCACCGCATGCGACTAATAATGGATGTAAGCCCCTGATCAAAAAGAAAAGCCCCAGTCCAATAGCGATAACGGGGAGAATTCGATTCATGATGCGAGAGCGGGCTGCCTTGGGCTGCCGGTTGAACCATTTGAAGAAAACAATTAGTCCAACCAGGGCGATTATCCACAGTATGGGATGCATGTTGGTGGTTTATGATTGACGGTTAATAACTGAAATCATATGCAAAACTCGGACTGTGCTTCATAACAAGGCAAAAATGCGCGAAAAAGCGAGTTTATACGGAATAAATGAGCATTTTGAGTACATTTTAACGCAGTTAGGGAGTGCAAATCCGAGTTTTGTATACGGTTCAATTGTCAATTATTAATTATTTCGGTGGGGTGTACATGGGATGCGGAAAAGGGGTCACGTTACTCCCTTTCTCACTGGTGGAGACGATTTTATTCGTTCCTTCTTTTTCTACCTCATCTATCCGTATGATGGCATGCATGGGGACGTAAGTGCGTTTTACGCCGGAAAATTCTGATTTTAATCGTTCTTCGCCCGGATCGACTAGCACCGCCGTACGCTCTCCAAAGATGATCTCCGCGACTTCGACGAACCCCCATAGATCCGCCTGAGTGACATGATGTGCGTATAGCTCGTAGATCTTTCCTTGATTGTGGAAGGTGACCTTGAAGGTTTTATTTTTTATGGGCATTGGGTAACTAGCGCTATGGGCATCTGATTTGAGCACTTACTCCGAGCTGTATAAAAAACTCATCTTGCACTCCCTATTATGTACAAGCGGAATTTCGTCCGAAGAAAATTTCTTCCATCTCACGTTGAAGCCGTCTACGGATTTTTCTGCGTTCCTCTTCCTCCAGATCCTCTTCACCGGAACCGAACAGATAGTTATTCAATGTTAACTCTTTCAAGATCATTTTCGATAGATAGGTGTGTTCGTGGGTAAGGTTGATATCTATCGATTCGTAACGCGCTTCGATGGTGCTGTCGATGAAATCCCGGACGGAGTTGATCTTATGATCGATGAAATGCTTGCGGCCTTCTATATCCCGCGTGAATCCCCGGACCCGATAGTCAATGACCACGATGTCCGAATCAAAACTCTGGAGTAGAAAATTCAAGGCCCGCAAGGGTGAGATTCGTCCGCAGGTCGATACATCGATATCGGCCCGAAAGGTGGCGATGCCGTTCTCCGGATGGCTTTCCGGGTAAGTGTGAACGGTGATGTGACTCTTATCGAGGTGGCTCACCACGGCATCCTGACACATGGCCGGTTCTTCCGGTACCGGTTCTCCTATCCGTGTCTCGCAGGCACCGAGATCGGAAGACTCGGCGATCAACATGGTTGCGCTTGCCCCCTGGGGATGGTAATCCTGGCGGGCAGTGTTGAGGATTGTGGCCCCGATGATCTCGGATATCTGCTCCAGGATGCCGGTCAGGCGGTGAGCGTTATATGCTTCATCGATATATTCGATATACTCGCGCCGTTGTTGTGGGGTGCGTGCATAGCATATATCGTAGATATTGAAGCTAAGTGTTTTGGTGAGATTATTGAAACCTTCCAGTTGCAATTTTTTCAACGCAGATACACCCCATCTTCTCCAATTTTCCCAGGACCGTCCAGCACATAGATTCCCGCTGAATTTCCATTGACGTGAAAACCGATGTTTCCGTCTCCAACAGCGATTTCGTTACCGGTTACCGCATCGCGGTAGGCACCGTTTCTGACGCCCGAGACCGAGATGCCCTGATCGCCACCCATGGCAAGACCCACTACCACGTAGCTTTGACCATCGTTGTAATCGCGCACGAAGCTCATGCCGCCGCCCCACTCGTTTACATGGCTCATTGAGGCCTTTTGAATGGCCGGAATCGAGCGGCGAATCATATTGAGACGCTTGATATGTTGGTATAGGGGGTGACTTTGAGTTTTGCCGATTTGCCCATCGGTCAAATGATCGCCGAAATAGGCCCGGCCCGTCGACTCCAGCGTGTCTTTTTCACCCATAACATCCTGGGGTGCGCCCTTCATGAATTCTATTTCCTCGCCATAATAGAGACAGGGAATGCCGCGTACCGTCCAGAGCAGATTATAGGCCGCCGCTGCCATCCACTGCTCGCCTTTATAACGGAACATGAAATCATTATCCGGTCCGATATCATGGTTTTGCAGGAATGTGACCAAGTTCGTCGGATCCCCGTAGATCCAATCCATTCCCAGGACTTGACCGATCTGTCCATAACTGCCTTTGGAGACGTTATCCCTGAAAGTCGAAAACAAACCGAAGTCCAGCACGGCAAAGCCGGAGTCCCCACCCGAATTCGGATCCTGGGGGTCATGTCCCAGGCGCGTGTACCACCAGGGTCGGATAAAGGAAGGTCCGTTATCGCCACCCCCAAGATCGCCCCAGCCGAGCCCCTTGACTAGGTTCTCGCCGAATACAAAGGTTCCGGGTTTGTGTGCTTTCCAGGCATTTACGTAGGTGAGAAGTGTGTCACGGGGGATATGTTTTACCGTATCCAGGCGAAGCGCATCCACGCCCATGTCAAGATAACCATTGATGGCGCTCGTCAGATATTCCCGCACATTGTCATTTTCCAGCGCCAGATTGATGCAGTCGCCGGCAATATGCTTCGTTTGTACGGCGGCGCTTTCCCAATCCCCACCGCAGATAAAACCATCTTGCATGTACCAGGCGGGGTCCAGTTCATTGGCATCAATGCCAAAAAAACGTCCCGGATTATAGCCGGACTTGGGTACCGTCTCGCCGGTTTTCGGATCCACCAGGGGCTCCTTGCCCTCCGGGTCCCGCCCATGGCGCTCCCGGTACCAGTCCGGTGCCACGGGATTGTCGATATCATCCCGATTGGGCCAGGCATAATTGCCGAGATTCCCTTTATAGGGGCCATGGTTTTCCTTTCCCTGCTCCTTCCCCTGGGCGACATAGTACTTGGTGGGCAGATGATCGATATGCACCTTGCCACGGATCCCATACTGACAGGAGTGATTAATCACCACGTCCTGAATCAGCTTCATGCCTCGCTTGTGGACCGCGTCGATGAGATCTTGACAGGTTGCGCCCGGTGATTCCAGGCGAGGATCGATGCGCGTCCAGTCATAGGCATGATAACCGTGATAATCCAGGCCACTGCGGTTCTCCACCGGCGGTGTAATCCAGATGGCGGTAAACCCCAGATCCCGTATGTAGTCCAGCCGTGCGATGAGTCCCTTGATGTCTCCTCGCCAGTGCGGGTCTTCCGGTTCGCCCGTGTTTGGGTTGAATTTAACGCGATCACGGCAGAAAAAATTATTACTGGGGTCGCCGTCATAAAAACGGGTCGTGATCAAAAAGTAGATCGTCTCTTCCCGAAAGTCCTTTCCGGTTGGCGCGATCGGCGGCTTTTTAGGCGAAGCCTTTGATTTTTGGCTTTGCTTGGTCTCTTGGCGTTGTGTGCCGGAGCCGCCGGCATCCGGTTGGCTGTCATGCCATACGCCATTTGCCGTGAACCAACCTGTCCGATCACGGGTTATATCGGCGGTTTGCCGCCCCTGATTGTCGTGAAAAACCACGCTCGCGCTCGTAACCCCAGGGAATCGATACATGAACCAGCCATCGTTCTCGGCATTCATGGGTTTCCCCGGCCATGTGGTGCCACTGTCCTGGGG
>JABDQX010000128.1 GCA_013042035.1 Gammaproteobacteria bacterium | reverse complement strand
TGAAATAAGATGGAACGCGGCACTAGATATGAAGACTTCTTGATTGAATCAGCAGGTTTATAAATCTTGATGGCGTTTCATCGACGATGAGGCGTCCTTTTTTGATGAGTATCGATATCTCCCAGATGGATATATCGCAAATCATCAATTCACCTTCGGTGTTCTCAATGGCTCTTCTGGCTTTTGGGGTAAGCCTGTCGATTTTCAGAGCGTCCCAAATAATTGCACAGGTATCAAGCAGTATCATTGCATCGCATTCCAGACTTCCCCGCCAGGTGACACCACGTCGTGTATAACGGCAGTTTCAGCCAGTTTCTCAAGCCGGATTCGGGCAATGCTAGCCGGATTGGCAGGCGGGGTCACGGTGGCTAGCAAGGTGCCTTCGGATGTCACGTTGATTGGATCGCCCTGTTGCGCGCGATTGAGATATTTGAGCAGATTGGATTGAAGCTCGCTGATGCTGATAGTCGTCATTTCGACATGCCTCCATCATGTTGTGCAAATAATACGCACAATTGTAGGGAGTTCGGATTTCGTGATCCATCGCCATTTTTCCCTTGAGGCAAAATTCTTCTTGACCTGTCGCAATGACACCAACACAGAACAAAATGTAAACTGGTTCAGTGTTACAGATCTGCTTCTGCGTAGTCTGCTTTTAGAGCGTGTCTGAAAATTCCGGGTCGTCGCGAGGCGGTAGCCCGATTGGGGTCCCGCAAGGCGCGGAAGGTGATAAATCGGGGAGTGTAGCGAGCTACATGACGCGATTTCTCACTCTTTCGCAACGCAGCGGGTCACAATTCGGGGGCCGCCGCAGTAGATCGGGGATTTTTCAGACACCCTCTTAGGGCGTGCAGGATGAGTTTTGCATACAGCTCTAACGAGTTTACAGATCACCCTGATCTCTTGTAGCATCAATCCCCTTTTCCCCTCTTACAAAGAAAATCCATGACTATGTCTTCGTACTCTGCCTCTTCCAGCGAATCGATCAACGGTGGCATCCCGGACACACGAATCTCGGTCCGTGAGATGTTCGATATCGACAGTGACTTGGCGGTCCCTGCCTTTAGTCGACCCACCGAACATGTCCCTTCCGTGGACAGATCCTATCGATTCGATCACGACACGACGCTTGCGATTCTGTCGGGTTTTGCCTATGGCCGAAGGGTCCTGATACAGGGCTATCACGGCACTGGAAAATCCACTCACATCGAACAGGTAGCGGCGCGTCTCAACTGGCCCTGTGTCCGGATCAATCTGGACAGCCATATCAGCCGCATCGATTTGGTGGGCAAGGATGCCATCGTCCTCAAGGATGGTCAGCAGATAACCGAATTCAGGGAAGGCATTCTGCCCTGGGCATATCAGAGCCCGACGGCCCTGGTTTTCGATGAATACGATGCCGGTCGCCCGGATGTAATGTTCGTTATCCAACGGGTGCTGGAGGCCGAAGGTCGCCTGACGCTCATGGATCAATCCCGTGTTTTGCATCCACACCCGTCTTTTCGCCTCTTCGCCACCGCCAACACCGTTGGCCTGGGTGATACGACCGGGCTCTATCATGGCACCCAACCGATCAATCAGGGCCAGATGGATCGCTGGAATATCGTGGTCATCCTGAACTATCTTGACCATGACGCGGAGGTGGAGATTGTGCTTTCCAAGGTCCCGGCGTACAAGACCAAGGGGGGATGGGATCTCGTCAGCACCATGATCAAACTTGCCGACATGACCCGGGCCGGTTTCATGAATGGGGATATTTCCACGGTCATGAGTCCGCGCACGGTATTGACCTGGGCGGAGAATGCTCGCCTGTTCGACAACATGGGGTTTGCGTTTCGGCTGACCTTTCTCAATAAGTGCGACGAGACCGAACGTCCGATCATCGCTGAATACTATCAGCGTTGTTTTGGTGAAGATCTGCCCGATGGCGTGGGGGCGACGTTGGTAAATGTCGAATAATTAGTGATGGTTTGTCGGGGTTTATAGCCCTTTCCGTCATGGCTATTTCAGAGCTGAATAACAATCCTCAGGAGAAAAGCGCAATGACCGAAGAGAATAAGCCTGGGACAACTCAATCACCAGCGCAAGGGCATGCGCAGCTTGATGTCCCAGAACCACCGCCTCCCGCAGATATAGGTGGCAATGATTATTTGGCTTATAGCGAGCTTCCTGAAACGAGAGACGCTTTTGTGCATTTCAATAGCGCAGATAACATAAAAAATGGTTCTCCCCGCTGAAGCCGAACGCCTCGCAACCTACGAAGATGTGCTGTGCGCGTCTCCAGAGTGCGTGGCCCAGTTGATCCACGGGCAACTCCATACCCTACCGCGCCCTGCTTTCCGCCATGCCTTGGCCGGTTCGCATTTGGGCAGGGTGTTCGGACGTGGTGGCATGGGGGGCGGCAACGGTGGTGATGACGACAACGGCTCTGGTGGCTGGTGGATTCTGGATGAACCGGAGATCCATTTGGGCCATCATGTTCTGGTCCCGGATATGGCCGGTTGGCGGCGTGAACGGATGCCGACGATCCCCGATGTGGCCTACACGGAAATAGCGCCGGACTGGGTGTGCGAGATACTGTCGCCCTCCAACGCCCGGCTGGATCGGGTCGTAAAGATGCCTTTGTATGCACAATTCGGCGTAGGGCATCTGTGGCTTCTTGACCCTAAATTGCAAACCTTAGAGGTGTTTGCATTGCAAGAAAACAAATGGCTGTTATGGGAAACCTTCAAGGAAAACGACGAAGTGACCACCCCGCCCTTTGAAGCCATGCGTTTTAACCTGGGCGTGTTGTGGCCGTAATTTCCATGGACTGCCAACGGCGGTCAATAGGAATTACCATATAATTTTGCGGAGTAAAATTATTTGGAAACCAAAGTCGAACAACTTCGCCGCGTTACAGCCGCAACCTGCCGCGCTATTGCAAGACGCGATGATGTCATCGTGTCTTTCGAAGAGAATCGGACTGTTCAATCCGGCCATAAAATCCGTATCCGCGCGCCTGCCCACGATCCCGATTCCCAGGAGATAGCACGGGTTCGAGGTGATGCCGATACCAGTGCATTGCGGCTTGCCCATCATGATCCCCGTTTGCATAACGCCCTGGCGCCGGTCGACGAAATGGCCCGGGCAATCTTCGACGTATTGGAACAGGTTCGCTATGAGGCCCTTGGCGCGCGTTGGATGGATGGCATTGCCGTTAATCTGGCCCGTTCCCTGGAAAATCACTGTCATGCCTCCGAACTCGATGTCGTGACCCAGCGGGAACCGAGGCAACTCACGGAAGCCATGAGATTATTGGCGCGTGAGGTCATCGAGGATAGCCCACCACCCGATGATGCCCGACAGTTTGCCAGGTTATGGCGCGAATTCTTGCTGCCGGAAATCGGTCAGCTTCTCCCGGAACTTTCCCTCGCGATCCGAGATCAATCCGCCTTTGCCATGGCGTCTCGCACCATTCTTGGGAAACTGGGTTTTTCCACGGAATCCGCCGACGCGCGAGAAGACACAAAGGCGGAGTTGCAGGACGATGACGATGGAGAACCGGCGCAGGCGCCCGAATCCCGTTCGGGCGACGCACCCCCGGATATCAATCCTCTGGATACCGTGGAGACATTGGACGGCTCGATAGATGACCCCGGAAGCACCGAAACGCCGTGGGATAAACCCGATATCGACGATGAGCAACAGGCGCACGATTCCACGGAAGACAATGACGAACAACGCGCCCTACACGTTTTTACGCATAATGAACCGACAGCGCAGGCGTATCACGTGTACGCCGCTGAGTTTGACGAGGTGGTGGAAGCACCTGATATCTGTGATACCCAGGAACTGGCTCGTCTGCGGTTACAATTGGATCGGGAATTGGCCATGCTGCAAAGAGTGGTTGGGCGCCTTGCCAATCGCCTGCAGCGTCGACTACTTGCCAAGCAGGCGCGTTCCTGGGATTTCGACCAGGAAGAGGGGCTGCTCGATACCGCGCGGCTCGCGCGTGTCGTCGCCAATCCTACGTACTCGCTGTCCTACAAACGGGAAAAAGAAACGCCATTTCGCGACACCGTCGTCACCTTGTTGATCGACAATTCCGGCTCCATGCGCGGACGTCCCATCACGCTTGCGGCGATCAGCGCCGATGTGTTGGCCAGGACCCTGGAGCGTTGCGCCGTCAAGACAGAAATCCTTGGCTTTACGACACGAACCTGGAAAGGCGGGCGTCCCCAGGAATATTGGCTGGAAGCCGGAAAAAAACCGAATCCGGGCCGCATCAATGAACTTCGCCACGTCATTTACAAAGCGGCGGATATGCCTTGGCGCCGCGCCCGAAAAAACCTCGGGTTGATGCTGCGTGAGGGGCTGCTCAAGGAAAACATCGACGGAGAAGCCCTGTTGTGGGCGCATCAGCGATTGCTCGCGCGCAGTGAACAACGGCGTATTCTCATGGTGATCAGCGACGGCACCCCGGTCGATGATTCCACTTTATCGGCAAATTCCCACGACTATTTGGAACGCCACCTCCACCAAGTGATCGACTATATCGAGAACGAAAGCCCAGTGGAACTTCTGGCCATCGGCATAGGACACGATGTCACACAGTACTACCGGCGTGCGGTAACCCTGGTGGACGCGGAACAACTCAGTGGTACGATGATGGAAGAATTGGCTAACCTGTTCGATAGTAAACCTGGATTTTCGTTGAAATGAACATCGTCATCGGATTCGACATAGGCGGCACCAATAGCCGCGCCGTCATTGCCCGCGTGGATGGCAACACCCTCGCGCCGCTTCCGGACCTGCCGCCGGTTATCAAAGAAAAAGTTGCCTCGAAAGACCAGTTCCGACAATTCATCCGGGATCTATTGGAACGCCTGATAACCCCCGACCGGCAACTCATTGGTGCGGTCATTGCCTTGGCTGGTCCCGTTGCCCATCACCGTGCGGTCGTCATGACCAATTGGCCGGACCCCAGGGAGATTACCCTCGAAGAATTCGTCGAGTGGGGCTTGCCGAGCAACCGAACCACCCTGATCAATGACATGGAAGCAGGTTGCTACGGTTTGATGAAGTATCTGCGCGACGATGGCATCGGATCGGAATACTTCGAGCAGTTGAAGGGCGGTAATACGTTTGGCGGGGCTGACGGGAATCGTGTATTTATCGCCCCCGGCACCGGACTGGGGGTGGCCGGGATCATCGAAATACCTTCCCCGTCGGAAAATACCTCACCGGTATACCCGATTGCCGCCGAGCTGCAGCACACACCCATGCCGATTCTGGGGAAAGAACAGCGCATCGTTGCCGATTGGCTGTGGCGGGAAAAACAAATTGCCTATCCCACCTGGGAAGATTTCGTATCGGGACGTGGCTTAGCAAACATCTATCGGGCGCTGCATGCTGTTGCCCGGCCCGCTCACGTGGTGGGTAAGTCCGTTATATCGCCCGATATCACCGATCACGCCGCCGCCGTTGCCAAGGCAGGCGCGATGGGGCACGATCCCACCGCCAGAGAGGCGCTTTCCGTCTTCTACGCATGTACGGGGCGCTTCTGTCAGCTCATGGCGCTCGGTTTCCAGGCCTTTGGCGGCGTTTTTATTGGTGGTGCATCGACAATAAAAAACCGTGGTTTCATCCAGGACAGCCCGTTCATCGACGCTTTTCTGGATAACCCTGCCCAACAATCCTTGCTTGCTCTGTTTCCAATCTACCTTGTCACGGAAAGCGATCTTAATCTGGATGGGACGCTGTGGCTGGGCCATTTTCTGCGGACCGCCGAAGGCAGTCTTTAGAATGTTAACTACGCAATGAAGATGCATGTTCGGCGTTGAAAGCGCTCAAACAATAAGGAATTACTCACATAACCATGCCATTGAACACAATAGAAGAACTACTCTCGGATTTTCGCCAAGGCAAAATCGTCATCTTGATGGACGATGAAGACCGTGAAAACGAAGGCGATCTCATCATGGCATCTTCCCTGGCCAGATCGGAGGATATCAATTTCATGGTCACCTTCGGACGCGGCCTGATGTGCCAGACCATGACCCGGGAGCATTGCGAGCAACTGAATCTGCCTTTGATGGTGAACGAATCCGGTGCCCTGCACGGTACCAAGTTCACCATATCCATCGACGGAGCGCCGGCCCATGGGGTTACGACAGGTATTTCCGCCATGGATCGCGCCGCCACCATTCAGGTCGCCGCGAGAGCCGACGCAAAACCGTCCGATATCGTACAACCTGGCCACATATTTCCCCTGATGGCCGAACCCGGTGGTGTGCTGACCCGAGCCGGACACACCGAGGCCGGATGCGATCTGGCGCGTCTGGCGGGTCTTGAGCCCACCGCCGTAATCGTGGAGATACTGAACGAAGACGGCACCATGGCCCGCAGACCGGATCTGGAAAAGTTCGCCGCGCAACACGGTTTGAAGATCGGCACTATCGCCGATCTCATTCAATATCGCATGACGAATGAGAAAACCGTCGAGCGCGCGGGTGAATGCGAGGTAACCAACGATTACGGATGTTTCCGCATGTATGCCTATCGGGACACCATCGATGGGAATATGCATCTGGCGCTGGTTATGGGGGAAATCGATCCGGATACGCCGGCCCTGGTGCGGGTGCATATGGCGGATTTCCTATGTGATATTACCGGCTGTAGAAGACCCGACTGTGGTTGGCCCCTATCCGATGTTTTGCGCCGTATCGCGAACGAAGGCGCTGGTGTTGTCTTGATTTTGCGGCGTGACGAAGGAGGAGAGGATCTCATCGAACGCATACAGCGTTATCAAAAACAGGACGAGGGCGTCCAGATTACGCATCGCGAAGGTGGCGCGAATCTGCGAACCCATGGTCTTGGCGCGCAGATTCTCGTGGATTTGGGTGTGCGGCGGATGCGTGTGCTGAGCGCCCCGAAGAAGATGTCGGGTATCTCCGGATTCGGATTGGAGGTCGTAGAGTACGTTACCTAAGGTGATTTCCAGAAAAGAATATACCGATCTCACTTGTCTTCTTGTCCGTCTTCTGCGTTACGGCAACAGTTACAGAGAACGACTATGCGTCTGTTGCCGCGCCTTGAATACGAACAACAATCCTGCGCGATTCCTGTATATTCTTTTTGAGAAATCACCTAAATTC
>JABDQX010000127.1 GCA_013042035.1 Gammaproteobacteria bacterium | reverse complement strand
AGAAATACATGGAAGCTGGCGTAAACTCGGGGTACGGTAGGTGGTTACGAATTTTGCACGTTGCCATTCCAAAACCTCCTTGTATCGCCAGTGCCGCGTTCAACCTTTGTACAGTAGCGGATTTTTCTTCACCAGGAAAGGCGTTGGATGAAGAGCGGGGAATTCTCCGGCAGTCCGGTCCCGATGATATAAGAGCGCGTCTGAAAAATCCCCAGTCTACTGCGGCGGCCCCCGAATTGTGGCCCGCTGCGTTGCGACCGGGAATTTTCAGACACGCTCTTAAAGGGTATCGTAGCGAAAAAGCAGGATTTACACGCCGAGTAGTCCCACCGGCCGATCCTTGCATGGTTTCCGAGGCGGGGGCATATCGAATTCGATGGGCGTGAGCAGTCAAAAATTGTATTTCACGCCAGGGAGATTAAAATTCGACGCCGTATTCCCGGGTTATGACACGCAACCGTATAATTTCTAAAAATCATGTACCGAAAAAACAAGACTTCAAAAGTTTATCCCACGAAGCAGGGCCACATGGTTTTGCGAGGCAAAATCATTTCGGCGGCAACGGCACTATCTTTTGCGATGAGTCTGTTGCTATTTCCAGCACTATCGACCGCCACCGAGGATTCCTCCGGTGATCCCCCCGACGACATGCCGGATGGTTCACGGAATATATTGGAGAACAGCAAGGTGCGTCGATTTATCGACGAGATGGTCACGCAACATGACTATCCCCGCGAACCATTGCGGGCGCTGTTGGCCAAGGTCCGCTTCATGCCGGAATTGCACGATCGCATCCGCAAACCGGCCGAGGCATTCCCATGGAACAGGTATCGAAAAATTTTCCTGACGCCCGCCAGAATCAATGGGGGCGTGCAATTCTGGCGCACCCACAAAGACATCCTGACACGCGCGGAAGAGGTCCATGGCGTACCGGCCAAGGTGCTTGTGGCCATTTTAGGCGTGGAAACCTATTTCGGAAAAAGAAAGGGAAAATACCCGGTACTGAACTCCCTGGCGACACTCGCATTCCAAAGCCCCACACGAGCCGATTTCTTTCGCAGCGAACTCAAGCAGTTTCTACTGTTGATCAATGAGGAAGAAGGATTGGATGCCCATGAATTGAAGGGGTCCTACGCCGGAGCCATGGGTTTACCGCAATTCATATCGAGCAGCTATCGACGGTATGCCGTGGATTTCGACGGCGACGGCCGACGAGACCTTATCAACAGCATACCCGACGCCATCGGCAGTGCGGCCCATTATCTGGCCGAACACGGATGGCAACGGGATAGCGGCGTTGCAGCGCCCGCGCGAATAGACAAGACAGCAATAACCCCTGACTTGTTGATGAAAAAAAGGGGAAGCCAGCCCCATATGACATTCTCGGCGCTAAAGAATCAGGGCGTGACAACCGAAGCGTCGATACCGGATGATGCGAAAGTCGCGTTGATCGAGCTGGAAATGGAAACCGGATCCGTCTATTGGTTGGGGCAACAAAATTTTTACACCATTACACGTTATAATCACTCCAACCTGTACGCCATGGCCGTCCATCAGCTTGCCGAGGCCATCCATGCGCGTTATTCGCAGGATAAAAAACAGACCCTCCCGGAATAGACTGGATCACAATGCCTCGTAAAAACAAACTTCCCCTCGCAAAACGCCGCCATGCAATTCCACGCGGCAAAATCATCGTTCTTCTTAGTGTGTTTCTGACGGGCTGCGGTCTGTTCTCGGAACAGGATGGTCCGCCTTTATTTTCCCGTCTGGATGCGAACAACATACCGGATGCCGTTCCTCGAATGGAACCGAAAAGCCGATACGGTAATATGGATTCTTACGTTGTAAACGGGAAACGCTACTACGTTTCGTCGAGCAGCAGGGACTATGTGAAGCGGGGCATTGCTTCCTGGTATGGCAAGAAATTTCACGGCAGACGCACATCCAGCGGTGAAACCTACGACATGTACGCCATGACGGCGGCTCACCGCTCGTTGCCGCTACCGACCTATGTCCATGTGACAAATCTGGAAAATCATCGGCGGGCCATTGTCCGCGTCAATGACCGCGGCCCCTTCCATCCCAATCGGGTCATCGATCTTTCCTATGCGGCGGCGGTAAAGCTGGGATTGGCGAAAAAAGGCACGGCCCGCGTGGAAATCCGGGCCATCGATCCTTCCTCAGGAAGAGCGGGGCTATCGATGCACCAGGCGTTGGCATCCGCGCCCGCCAAGGAAAGTCTTTACTTGCAGGTAGGGGCGTTTGCGGATCTGACAAGCGCTAAGCGCTTGAAAACCAGACTACATGCCGACATGGACAGCGCCATGGGCAGCGCGGTTCGAATCACCTCGGCGAGCAATCATGGACAGACCTTGTATCGCGTCCGGTTGGGGCCATTGGTCAGTGAAAACCAAGCCGATCGGCTGGGAGAAACACTTGCCGGCCTTGGTTTTCGCCATTCGCGAATTTACATGGATTAAGGCGATTGCCAGAAAAGAATATACCGGATGAAATACTTGCCAAAATTATCAGATTGCCGTTAAATCCCACCAAGAACCGAATCTCGGAAAATCGTTTCCCGCATGCGTTTGGTTAAACGAGGAACGCGGGCTGCATATTGATTAGATGGAAATCAGCTATGATCCAGAAAAGAATGAGAGAAACCTGCACGAACGCGGGCTTTCATTCGATAAGGCCACACAGTTCGATTTCCAAACGGCCAACGTTGCCGTGGACAACCGCCTTGACTATGGCGAAACCCGTTATGTTGCCGCTGGTTACCTTGATGGCCGTTTACATATCCTATGCTTCAAGGAAACGCCTCGCGGCATCCGAGTGATCAGTTTTCGCAAAGCCAATTCCAGAGAGGGCCGAGCCCATGGTAAACCCCTTACCCTTGACCGATGAAGAAGGCGAAGTCCGCCAACTGACGGAAAAAGACTTCGCTAATTTCCGCCCGGCCACCGAGCTGTTGCCGTCATCGCTTTTACAAAAGCTGGGCATTGTCCAAACCACCACCAAAAAGCATGTTGCCCCGAACCCTTCCAGCCGGTCGCCGAACAGCTTTCGCACGATAGACACGGTAAACGCATCCGTGCAGCCCTAGTGCCGCGTTCCATCTTATTTTAGGTGTTCAGAGCCCGAGAAACGCGCCAAGGCAAGGCACAGCCTGCAGGGAATAGCGAGCTATTTCCAAGGGCTGTAACGCCGCCTTGGTGTGTTT
>JABDQX010000124.1 GCA_013042035.1 Gammaproteobacteria bacterium | reverse complement strand
GGAAATTGAGTGGAAGTTTGCCGGTTCTGCTTGGTCCGGAAGGTATCCGTATCCGTAACGGCAGGATTGCGGCGGTAGAACCGGGTGGCCAGGTTCTGTACCGACCGGACGGTGGTGGACGCTCGCTCGCCGATGCCGCGGGCCAGATGAAAATGCTTTTCGATGTGCTCAAGGATTTCCATTACCATACATTGGATGCAACCGCCAACTACACGCCCGATGGCGAACTGAAAATCGATGTGGTCTTCGGCGGCCGGGGTGTTGAGATCGGTGCGGAGCGTCCGGTACACTTCAACTTGAAGATTGAACAAAATATTTTGTCTTTATTGAAGAGTTTGCGGGTGGTCAATGGGATCAACGAGCATCTCGATAACTCGGTGCGGCGTCATTTTTCACGGATAGCCCCTGACGGTCCGTGAAAAATGACATGACTGTTTTCGTGTACAACTTTTTTCCGTCAGTGGATGGTTTCCCAGTATGATTTCACGAAAAAAGATCATGATCCTCGGCCTATTGCTGTTATGTCAGGGAGGCTGTGTCCCCACGGTCAAGGTGGAAACACCGGAAAAACCGATTACCATTAATCTGAATGTCAAGATCGAGCATGAGATTCACGTCAAGGTGGATCGGGAATTGGATGCATTGATCAGTGAGGAGTCGGATATCTTTTAGAATTACGGATTAAAGACCATGAAGAACAAAATCCAGATGCTGTTTCTTGTTGGCATGTTGCTGATCTCGGCGCCGCTTTTCGCGCTTTCCCTGGCCGATGCCAAATCCCAGGGGTTGGTCGGCGAAACCAGCAGCGGTTATATCGATGCGCGTGGTTCGAAGGGTGCGGTTCAGAGCTTGGTTACATCCGTCAATGCGAAACGCCGGGCGCGCTATAAGGAAATCTCCGCGCGCAATGGCACCTCGCTGGATGCCGTTGAAAAACTGGCAGCTAAAAAGCTCATCGAGCGTGTGCGCAAGGGGGAGTACTATAAGAAGGGCGGTACCTGGAAGCAGCGCTGATACTTGCCCGTTCGTTACCCGATTACTGACATCGAGGCCCACCGTTTTCAGAACCCAGCCACCTGAGGACTCACCTCCACGATGGCCTGCTGGGAGCGTTGGCATCTTGCCGGCTCTTTACATGATCACAAGGAAGCGCCGCCTGGAAGGCGCCACCCCCAGCGGGGCTCCCCACATCCGGCAAAAGAATCACACGCCGGTTCACACCCAATTCACGACCAATGGCCAAACAGGCCCTAAGAATTACCGCAAAGTTTTATTCATGACAGATCGGGAAGATCCACCAATCCAACCCATTGTTCAGACCATTGCGCGATCCATAGCCTCGGCGGGCGGACGCGCCATCATCGTGGGTGGTTGGGTGCGCGATTACCTGCTTGGCATTGAGGCCAAGGACATTGATATGGAGGTCCACGGCCTACCTCTCCCACGGCTGGAAGCTGTTCTTGGGACATTCGGCGGTGTCATCACAATTGGCCGTGCCTTTGGCGTACTGCGCGTCAAGGGGTTGGATGTGGATTTTTCCATGCCCCGGCGCGACAGCAAGATCGCGGCAGGCCACCGAGGATTTAGGGTCGAGTTCGATTCCGATCTCGATTTCGAGGCGGCATCCCGACGCCGGGATCTGACCATCAACAGCATGGGATTCGATCTCCTCACCGGAGAGGTGCTCGACCCTCATGGTGGGCGTGCCGATCTTGATGTGGGCGTTTTACGCGCCACCTGTCCTGAACGTTTTGCCGAAGACCCTCTGCGTGGCGTGCGGGTGGCGCAGTTCGCGGCCCGCTTCGGCATGGATGTCGACCCCCAGTTGATACAACTCATGACCGGGTTGGACCTTGGCGAATTGTCGGCCGAGCGTTTGTTCGTGGAGTTCGAGAAGTTACTGCTAAAAGGTACACGGCCATCGGTAGGTTTTGAACTCCTGAGGGAAACGGGTCTTATCCGTTTCTTTCCGGAGATCGATGCGCTTATCGGGGTGCCCCAGGACGAGAAGTGGCATCCGGAAGGGGATGTGTGGGTCCATACCCTGCTTGTGCTCGACGAGGCTGCCCGCTTGTGCGACGGTGGCCGGGATGATCTTATCCTGATGTTCGCCGCCCTGTGTCACGACTTCGGTAAACCGGAAACCACGTTCGAAGAAGGTGGACGGATCAAATCCCATGGGCACAATATGGCGGGACTCAAACATGTGGAACGCTTTCTCGGTCGGCTGCGCGCCTCCAACAAATTGCTGGTGCGTGCCGTCAAGGCCCTGGTGGAGCATCATCTGGCGCCGGCTTTGTTCGTCAAGCAAGGCGCCACGCCCAAGGCATACCGGCGTCTGGCGCGCAAGCTCGACGGGGCCAATGTCAGCATGGAGCTGCTGACACGGCTCGCCTTTGCCGATCACTTCGGACGCACGACCCCGGATGCGTTACAGCGTGAGTTCCCGGCCGGTGAGACATTTGCGCGGACGGCACGGGCATTATTGGTGGAGCAAGAAGGCCCCCGCGATGTGGTCCTTGGCAGGCATCTCATCGCGCGCGGCCTGCAACCGGGCGTACATTTTAACGCTATCCTGGCACGCTGCCGCGAGCTGCAGGACGAGACCGGCCGGCAAGATCCGGAATGGATTTTGAGGCGTGTCATTGGATAAACCAGAAGACGGCGGATAGTTGTACTAGTGCCACGTTCCCTTATTTTAAGC
>JABDQX010000150.1 GCA_013042035.1 Gammaproteobacteria bacterium | reverse complement strand
GCGCACGCCCTATCTAACAACAGCGAATCCGCCAGCGTTCGAGCTTTTATTGCGCTAAGTGCCAGGGATGACAGCAACTTTGTGCCTTAGTATCTTTGTGTGAGATTTGATTTTCACACTAAGAGCGTGTCTGAAAAATCCCCGGTAACGGGATTTCCCATCCATAGCCGGAATCCGTGATCCAGCCAAAGGGCAGGCGCGAGCCGCTCATCTATAATTCATCTCATGCCGGGTATACTATAACGCCCATGCAAAATTACTGGGCCATTGTCCCCGCCGCCGGCATCGGTCGACGCATGGGGAGCGCTACTCCCAAGCAATATCTACCGTTGAACGGTACCCCAATACTCCAGCACACCCTGGCGTGTCTGGCCAGCCATCCCGCCATCAGCGGCGTTCTGGTCGCCCTGGCCCCAAACGATACCTGGTGGCCAACACTCACCCTGTCATCCCTGATCTTGCCCACCATCACGAATCGTAAGTTTCATCGGGCATCTTTATCTTCCGGGGCAACCTCTCACAAAGACTCCAAGGCTAATGAAATTGCCGCGCGCAGTGCTGCGCCAATCTATCGGGTCGAGGGCGGGGCCGAGCGTTGTCATTCGGTGCTAAATGCCCTGAAGGCGGCAATGAACCCACAAATCGGCGCAAGAGAAAAAGATTGGGTATTGGTGCATGACGCCGTTCGTCCCTGTCTGCGAAGTACCGACATCGATCGCCTCATAGAGGAATTATCCGATCATCCTGTTGGCGGATTGTTGGGAACGCGGGTACGCGACACCATGAAACGTACCGACACTGCGAGTGATGTCATAAAAACCGTGGATCGGGAAGGCCTCTGGCATGCCTTGACCCCCCAAATGTTTCGGCTGGGCGAGTTATCAAAGGCGCTGACAACGTGTATTCGGCGCGGCATCACGGTCACCGATGAAGCACAGGCGATGGAGTTGGAGCTGCGGGCGCGAACCCCCAAGGATCCGGCACCGCGCATGGTGGAGGGGGCCGGTGACAATATCAAGATCACGAGGCCCGATGATTTGGTACTGGCGGAATTTTATATAAACCATCGGAAAATGGATGAAAATACGCCTGAGAAATAGTGTGTTATGACGTGATACACCCAAACTGCCACATGCGCTGGAATTGCCGAACAGCAAGATATTTGTTTATCATGAATATTAATATATACTAATATTTTTATAATACAGATTATACTGCGCGATATTACAAACCATTATTGATATCAGGATGGATACATCCTAGCGAAAAACTCATCGGGTCGGTCAATCCCATATTCCAAATCACAGGAACGCAAAACATGGCTAAAAAGCAAGACAAAAAAATCTACTACTTTGGCAAAACCAAGAGCGACGGCACCAAGGAGATGAAAGAACTCCTGGGTGGCAAGGGCGCGAATCTGGCCGAAATGACCAGCATCGGCCTCCCCGTTCCCCCTGGTTTTACCATCACCACCGAGACCTGCGCCGAATACAATAAAATCGGTGGGAAATTGCCAGCAGGGCTCATGGATGATGTTCACAAGAACATGAATATGGTGGAAAAGGAGACCGGCAAGAATTTCGGTTCCAATGAGAATCCCCTGCTGGTATCGGTTCGCAGCGGAGCGGCCGTCAGCATGCCCGGCATGATGGATACCGTCCTCAATCTGGGACTCAACGACGCCGCCCTGGAAGGGCTTATCATCGCATCGGGCAATCGCCGCTTTGCCCTGGATGCCTACCGCCGACTCATCAACATGTTCGGTGATGTCGTCATGGGTGTCGACCACGAACACTTCGAGGAAGAGTTCGACAAAATCAAGGAAAAATACGGCGTCAAGCTCGATACCGAACTCAACGAAGATGGTCTGGTGGATCTCATCCACGACTACAAGGAAGTCTACAAGACCCACACCGGGGAAGACTTCCCACAAGATCCCTTCGAGCAACTGGAAAAGGCCATTGAGGCAGTATTCAAGAGCTGGAATATTCCGCGCGCCGTGGAATATCGACGAATCAATGAAATCACCGGTCTGATGGGAACCGCCGTCAACGTTCAGACCATGGTGTTCGGCAACATGGGAGAAGATTCCGGCACGGGCGTCGCCTTCACCCGCGATCCTTCCACTGGCGAGAACAAATTCTATGGCGAATTCCTCGTCAACGCCCAGGGCGAAGACGTGGTCGCCGGCATCCGCACGCCACAGCCGGTCTCCGAGATGAGCGCCTGGCGCAAGGATATCTACGATAGCCTGCTGGAAGTCAAGAACATCCTGGAAAAACACTACCAGGAAATGGAAGACTTCGAGTTCACCATCGAAACCGGCACTCTTTTCATGTTACAGACTCGTACCGGAAAACGTACCGGTCAGGCCGCCGTCAAGATCGCCGTGGATATGGTCGGTGAAAAACTCATTACCGAGAAGGTCGGTGTCACGCGGGTTCCGCCCAACGACTTGAACCAACTCCTGCTCCCCACCTTCGATCCCAAGGCCGCTCGAGACGTGTTGACCACGGGGCTGCCTGCCTCTCCAGGGGCCGCCTGCGGAAAGCTCGCCTTCACTGCCGACGAAGCCGTGCAGCGCGCCGAGAACGGTGAATCGGTCCTGTTGGTCCGCAAAGAAACCAGTCCGGAAGACATCAAGGGCATGCATATGGCTGCCGGCATCCTGACCTCCACCGGCGGCATGACCAGTCACGCGGCCGTGGTAGCGCGCGGTTGGGGCAAATGCTGTGTCGCCGGCGCCGGTGAAATCATCATCGACGAGAAAGGCGCCAAGATCACCATAAACGGGAAAATCTTCGGTCAGGGAGACACTATCAGCATCGATGGTTCATCGGGTGAGGTGATGGCCGGAGAAATCCCCCGAATCGAGCCAAAGCTTTCAGGCGACTTCGCTACCCTCATGGATTGGTCCGACAAATATCGCAGACTGAAAATCCGCACCAATGCGGACACCCCGGAAGACGCCACTCGCGCCCGCGACTTCGGCGCCGAGGGTATCGGCCTTTGCCGTACCGAGCATATGTTCTTCGAAGGCGACCGGATCACCTCCATGCGCGAGATGATCCTGGCCGAGACCCAGGAGACGCGCCGGGCGGCGCTAGCCAAGCTACTGCCCTATCAGCGGGAAGACTTCGAGGGTATCTTCACGGCCATGAAGGATCTGCCGGTGACGGTTCGGCTGCTGGATCCGCCCCTGCACGAGTTCCTGCCTCAGGATGAGAAGGCTCAGAAGGAACTCGCTGCGGCTCTCGGCATTTCCGCCGAGTACGTGACCCAGCGAGTCGAGCAGCTCCATGAGCTCAACCCCATGCTCGGTCATCGTGGATGCCGCCTGTCGGTCACCTATCCCGAGATCCTGGACATGCAGGTCCAGGCCATCACGGAAGCGGCCATCGACTGCAAAAACAAGGGCATCGAAGCCATGCCGGAGATCATGATTCCGCTGGTGGGGCTTGCCAAGGAGCTCTCCATGCTCCGCGAACAGGCCATCGATGTCATCGAAAAGACCAAGAAAGATAAGGGATTCACCGGCAATCTGGACATATCCGTCGGCACTATGATCGAGATCCCGCGCGCCGCGCTGACCGCCGACGAGGTTGCCAAACACGCCGACTTCTTCAGCTTCGGCACCAACGATCTCACCCAGATGGCGTTTGGTTTCAGCCGAGACGATATCGGCAGCTTTCTGCCCGAGTATCTTCGGCTCGAGATCTTCGATCGGGATCCCTTCCAGGGTCTCGATGCAACGGGTGTCGGACAACTGGTGGAGATGGGCGTGAAAAAAGGCCGTAAAACCAAGAAAGCGCTGAAAGTCGGCGTATGTGGAGAGCATGGCGGCGATCCGGCCTCCATCGCTTTCTTCGATAAGGTCAATCTCGACTACGTCTCCTGCTCCCCGTTCCGGGTCTCCATAGCGCGCCTTGCGGCCGCCCAATCGGCACTGGGTCTGGCGAAGAAGTAATCCGACGCCACGCGTTCGGATATAGCGCCCCACTTCGTGGGGCAAATGATTATCGTTCCCACGCTCCCGCGTGGGAGCGATAAACTTCAAACGTTATTCAAACGTTACTCCTCATCCTTACCCACACACACGCATATCCCTGATCGTTTGCGTTTACCTACAGTATCGCATAGTGATACTATCCTGAAGTGAAACGTAAGCACGCCAAAACGCTTATCGCCGTTTTCTCGCATCCAACATCCGCCAATATTCAGTGGCGCGATATCGAAGTGTTGTTCAGATCCCTTGGCGCGAATATCGAAGAACGGGAAGGCTCGCGCGTAGCGGTAATCCTGTTCGGTGAAGTGCAGATATTTCATCGACCTCACCCGGAATCCACAACGGATAAAGGTGCGGTGGCAAGCGTTCGAAATTGGCTGGAATCACACGGAGTTACGCCATGAACAACGTTATGAATATCGAAGGCCACACGGCCATTATCAGCTTCGATCCTGAACTGAATCAGTTTCGCGGACAGTTCACCGGGCTAAATGGCGGCGCGGACTTCTATGCGGATAGTGTCGATGCATTACGCGAAGAAGGCGCCTGCTCGCTCAAGACGTTTCTGAGCGTGTGTAAAGAACGCAACATCGAGCCATACAAAACGTTTTCAGGCAAGTTTGTGGTTCGGGTTCCGGCCAACTTACATGCCCGTGTTACGGAAGCGGCCGGCGCTGCCGGCATTAGCCTGAATCAGTGGGTTCAGCAAGCACTCCAGCGGGAAGTTCATACCTGATGCCATCCCATACCTTTGCATTTCCTGTTTTCACGCCTGTTGCATAACGCACACCAACGCCTTCCAAATGAAATGCCACCGAACACCATACCCACACGCATCGCCCTGATTCAGGAAAGAATCACCCGGGCCGAACAACGCTTTGACCGAGAACCCGGCAGTGTGCGCCTGCTGGCAGTCAGCAAGAAAAAACCCGCTGCGGCGATTCGCACCGCTTATGACGCCGGACAACGGGCCTTCGGTGAAAACTACGCCCAAGAGGCCACGGACAAGATAAAAGATCTTGCCGGTATCATCGATATCAGGGATGCCGAGTGGCATTTCATCGGTCCCATCCAATCCAATAAAACCCGCCTCATCGCCAACCACTTCGCGTGGGTCCACAGCGTCGAGCGACTTAGCATCGCCGAGCGATTGTCCGGACAACGCCCACCGGATCTGCCACCGCTCGCCGTTTGTCTTCAGGTCAATGTCAGCCAGGAATCGAGCAAATCCGGACTCTGTGTGTCCACCGGGTTAGAAAAACTATCCGAGCTTGCCCTTGCCGTCGCCGAACTCCCGCGCCTGCATCTGCGGGGTCTGATGACCATACCGGCTCCGAGTCAGGAATTTACCGCGCAACGGCAACCCTTTCGCGTACTACGCGAGGCACTGAACGAACTGAATGCAAAGGGACTTACCCTGGATACCCTCTCCATGGGCATGAGCGATGACCTGGAGGCGGCCATCGCCGAGGGTGCTACCATCGTGCGAATTGGCACCGCAATCTTCGGCGCACGGGACAGCGCCTTGTGATACGCAGACAGGATCCACAAAGAATAGAGCCCCGCTCATGACAGATCACTTCACCACCGACATCTTCCTAAGCCACAACACCAAGGACAAACCCCAGGTGCGGCGGCTGGCCGAAAAACTCCGGGACGCGGGGCTCAACGTCTGGTTCGACGAGTGGGCAGTGCGGCCCGGCGACGACATCTATCTCGCCATCGAGCGTGGACTCGAGGCGGCGCGGGTGCAAATCCTGTGTCTGTCGCCGGCGGCCCTGGGGTCCGATTGGGTAACGCTGGAGCGCAACACCGTATTGTTTCGCGACCCCACCAATGCCGACCGGCGTTTCATCCCCCTGTTGCTGGCTGATTGCGAGCTGCCGGACACCCTACGCCGCTACAAGTATGTGGATTTCCGGCAGGAATCCGAAGAAGCCTTTGCAGAATTGTTGGCGGCGTGTACCCCCGTAGGGGAGCACCCAACCCAACAAATCTCCATACGCAACGGGAAAAAGCCCGTGGGTTCGGGTGAGAGACGGTTGGCGAGGGAAACCGAGCCCACAAC
>JABDQX010000118.1 GCA_013042035.1 Gammaproteobacteria bacterium | reverse complement strand
GACGGCGGATACCTCGGTGGTATCTAGCTGATATGCCCCCCAGTAAACTTCTCCCATGCGTGCGTCGAATGCCGCCAGGATATTTTTTTCACCCCGCTCGCGCCATGCGCCCTGGGCCAGGGCGTGTAAGGAGGAAATGGGCACAACGGGCAGATCGGCGCCAAAGGCAAGGCCCTGTATTACGCCGGTGGCGATCCGAACGCCGGTAAACGCCCCCGGTCCCCGCCCGAAGGCCAGCGCGTCGAGATCGCGCGGGGAAAGCGCCGCCGCCGACAGTAGCGCCTCGATCCGGGGAAGCAGGATCTCCGCATGTTTTCGAGGCGCTATTTCGTGGCTGTCCCGGTATTGGCCGTCCATGTGGAGGGAAACCGAGCAGGCATCGGTCGCGGTATCGATGGCAAGAATTTTCATGATGACATTTATGCCTCCAACGCCAGAAATTTAAATTTTCAGCAGAACGGACGCTGATGTATTAAGGTGTGTAATTCTATCAATGATAAGCGTAATTTTTAATACCATTTTGTGCACCAACTGCTTTCGGAACCATCGAGCGGCTCGTTCGAGGTATACTCGATGTTGTCCTGTTCGATTCTTCTGCGGTCGAGATCAAAAACTCCCGGCCATTTTATTCAAAATCTCCCGGATAAGGGATTAAAATCCACCGGTGCAGGTATTTGATTGGGGAGCCTATCCATGTCTATGACGTTATTTTGGGATATTATCAGTTGGGTATTATTGTTGTCCGGCGGATTATTCGTGATCATCGGCGGACTTGGTATCCTGCGGTTCCCGGATTTCTTTACTCGTTTGCATCCGGCCGGGATGACGGACACCATAGGCGCCGGACTGATTCTGGCCGGTCTCATGATTCAGGCAGGTCCCACCCTGGTTGCCGCCAAACTCGCGCTCATACTCCTTTTCCTGTTTTTTACCAGCCCTACCGCCACCCATGCAATAGCCAAGGCCGCGCTGCGCGCCAATCTGCGGCCTGTTTTGGATAGCCAGTCGGATATTAACCACGCAAAAACGAAAGTGAGATGATTGCGCTGTGTCTGACTGTAAACCATGAGAATATCTCGCTTTAATTTTCGCGCTCTTACTAAGACCGCGAAAAGTAAAGCGAAATATTCTTACCATATTTCAGCCTGATACAGCGTTAAAATGTCGCTTTACTTTTTGCGTAAACAGTAGTAATCCGGCAATCGGAGGAGATCGACATCGAACAGTTAATTGATATCGTATTCCTGTGTTTCCTGGTGATCACGGGGTTTGCCCTGCTGCGTTTGCGCAACCTGTTTGCCGTGGTGATGCTGACAGGGCTCTATAGCCTTCTGTCCGCTGCGCTTTTTGTGATACTCGATGCTGTCGACGTCGCTTTCACCGAGGCTGCCGTGGGCGCGGGCGTGGCATCGATTTTGATGCTGAGTACCCTGGCAAGAACCGGCAGGGAACAACACCTTTCCAATGATGATTCGCTGCTTGCCTTGGTTGTCGTTTTAGTCACGGGAATAGCGCTTCTCTATGGGACTCTGGATATGCCTTCCTATGGAGATGCGAATGCACCGGCGCACCAACATGTGGCGCCGCGCTACCTGGAAGAATCGGGTGAGGCGATTGGTATCCCCAATGTGGTAACGTCGGTACTCGCCAGTTACCGGGGATACGATACATTAGGGGAAGTGACGGTAATCTTCACGGCGGGTGTCGGTGTCATGGCCTTGCTGATGTCGGGGATGGGACGCGGAGGCAGGGGTTCCCGTCGGCAGGGTGGAGCCAAAACACACCGCCCTGATCCCTAGCGAGGTTTTGCCTAGGAGTCTGTCCGACTTAGGGATTCGTAGCGAGGGAAAGCAGAGTCGAGACAGAAATTTGCGGAAATTCGAGGCGAATAGTGAACTATTTAACGAGAATTTTCGTAAATTTTGGCCGATATCCGCTTTTTCGCAGTAGAATTGTCCTAAGTCGGACAGACTCCTAGAACCAACAATATTCTTGTCATTGGCACAGCGACGTGCCGTTGAAAAATGCCAAAAAGTAAGGAGATGACGTAATGTTTACAAATACCTCAACCACATACGCTCCGCTGTTCAAGCTGCTCCACTGGCTGATGGCGGTCATTATCATTGCCCTTCTCGGGGTGGGGCTTTACATGACCGGATTGCCCGATGAGGCGCCGAATCGTGCGGACATCTACGGTCTGCACAAGGCGATGGGTACCTTGACATTTATGTTGGTCGTGGTGCGTCTGCTGTGGATTTTGGGTAGTCCTCCCCCGATGCTGCCGGCGGTGTTCAACGCCAAGGAGCAGGTGATCGTCAAGGGAATAAAAAGCATACTCTACCTCTTGATGGTGCTGGTTCCCGTGAGCGGATATACGATGTCCACGGCGGCGGGTTACGCCGTTTCTTTCTTTGGCCTCTTTGAACTACCCAAATTGATCGCCGAAAGCAAGGCCATTGCCGGCTTTGCCCACGAGATGCACGAAGTGCTGGGTTTTGTGATGATTTTCTTCGTTTTATTACATGTCGCGGGCGCGGTAAAACATCGGATCAAGGACAAGAACGGCGAAAGCGATCTTCTCGCGCGGATGCTGTAGAGATGGAACAATATCTAATTCCGCGTATCATCGCGAAGCTTTTGATCCCCCAGATTCTGCTCTTTGCCTTGTATGTGCAGTTTCACGGGGATTTCGGTCCGGGCGGTGGCTTTCAGGCAGGTGTCATTTTCGCGGCGGGGCTCATACTGTATGGTCTGGTATTCGGCACGAATGAATTGCGCAGGGTCGCGCCACCGGTCGTTCTCAGGGTACTGATCGCTTCGGGCGTCCTGCTATACGCGGGAGTGGGCGTCGCCGGGCTACTTCTTGGTGGACAGTATCTCGACTACAACGTGCTTAGCCACGACCCGGTACATGGCCAACACCTTGGCATCATGCTCATCGAACTCGGCGTGGGTGTTACCGTGGCCGCCACCATGACGATGCTGTTTTATGCGTTTGCGCCGGAGTAATTTTTTGCCCGATTGCCTGAGAGCGTGTCTGAGAAATCCCCGGTCTACTGCGGCGGCCCCCGAATTGTGGCCCGCTGCGTTGCGAAAAAGTCAAAAATCGCGTCATGTAGCTCGCTACACTCCCCGATTTTGCACCGATCGCGCCTTGCGGGACCGCAATCGGGCTACCGCCTCGCGACGACCGGGTATTTTTAGAC
>JABDQX010000116.1 GCA_013042035.1 Gammaproteobacteria bacterium | reverse complement strand
GACTTGAACGCCGCGACTGCCGATTGTGTCGCGGCCCGGGATGCGGTGCAGGCCGCCAAGGCCGCCCTGGAGCAGGCCGTCAGCGCCAAGCAGTTGGCCTTCGATGCGCTGGAAGACAAGATGAAGAAGAATATCCGCTACGCCGAGAATACGGTGGATTACGACAATGCGAAACTGAAGCTCATCGGCTGGGGTGGACGCAAAACCGCTACTCCGCTGGAAGCACCGGGTTAGGTGGGTAATCTCGTTATCCGAAGCCAGGGGGAAGGGTCGCATCGATCTTACCTGGGAGAAACCAACCGACGGCGGCAAAGTGGCGGCCTACAAGATCAAATGCCGCGAACATGCCACGGGCACGACCTGGTCCAACGCCGACACCGCCATGGAAACGGCGATCATCTTGACGGGGCAGCAACAGGGCAAGGAACTGGAATTTTGCGTAGTGGCCGTAAACAAGGCCGGCGAGGGAATGGCGAGCAATACGGTGACGGCGGTGCTGTAAGAAATCAGGAATTACGAAAAAGAAGTCGTTTTGCTACGGCAAATAATCGTTCAAGTAGACAAGGGGCAATTCAGGGATGGATTGCAGCCCTTTGTCGTTGGTGACGAACAAGACGGTTTTCCTGGCAAGTGCGCAAGCCGCGTGAATCGCATCCGGTGTCTTGATGCCGGTTGCCGCCCGGAGGCGGGCGGCTTGTTCGAGCAATACAGGGCTCAGGGGTACGCGCTCGATCTCTTCGGCATTCAGCAGATCGCCATAGAGTCGCCGTAAAAATCTATCACCGCTCTTGAATGGTTTGACCAGGACTTCCAACAGCGTCAGGTCGCTCGTGACGATACCGCCCCTTCGCCAGACGGGTTCCAGAATGTGGCAATAGGGTTCGATCCGCTCCACGCTATAGATGAAGCAATTGGCATCCAGATAAATCGGCCCATTCTCCGGTAGGATTAGCCTTCCCATGCATCCCGCTCCGCGCGCAGATAATCATCTACCTCCTCGGCACTCCGGAACAGGCGCTTGCCCGGCGCGCGCGCCAGAACGTCGAGGGCCGAGGGCCGGGCCAGCGGCAATGGCGATTCCTCTTCCATCAGCAGGATTACCTTGACGTCCTCTTTTGAGAGGTCCCGGTGCTGGAGCGGTATATCGATAACGCCGTCATGGATTCTGGCGTCGAATTGGATAGCTTGCATAGCGGTCTTCTTTTTGAATTCTCACTTCGAAATTCACACGTCACACTTGACACGCTTCGGCAAAAAATCACTTGCGCGCCACGGCGCGTTTTGCCGCCGCCACGATAGCCGCCGGCGTCAAATCGAAATACTCCAGCAAATCCGCCGGATCGCCGGATCGCCCGAAACTGTCCTGCACGGCAACCCTTTCCATGGGGATGGGATGGCGGCGCAGCAACACCTCGCCCACCGCATCGCCGAGTCCCCCATAGACATTGTGTTCTTCCGCGGTAACGGCGCAACCGGTCTCACGGGCGCACTGGGTTACCAGATATTCGTCCACGGGCTTGACGGTCGGCAAATCCACCACCCGCGCCGATATTCCCGATTCCGATAGTTGTTTCGCGGCCTCAATCGCCATGTGCAGCATCAAACCAACGGCGAAGATGGTCACATCTTCTCCGGCGCGGATCTGCGTCCCCACCCCGATGCGAAACGGCTGCTCGTCGGAATAGATAATCGGCAGTTCCTCGCGGGTCAGACGAATATAGACGGGCGCATCGAACCAGACCGCGGCCTCCACCGCCTTGCGGGTCGACACCGCATCGCCCGGCACGATCACGGTCATGGTGGGAATGGCGCGCATGGCGGCAATATCCTCCAATCCCTGATGGGATGCCCCATCCTTGCCCACCGTGACCCCGGCATGGGTTGCCACAATGTTTACGTTACAACCGGGAAGGGCCACCGCATTGCGGATCTGCTCCCAGCAGCGACCGGTAGCGAATATGGCAAAGCTGGACACGAAGGTGATTTTCCCGGCGAGAGACATACCAGCGGCGGTACACACCAGATCCTGCTCGCTGATCCCCATGTTAAAAAAGCGATCAGGGAAGCGCTTTGCAAAGGCCGCAGTGCCGGTAGAACCGGAAAGATCCGCATCCAGGACCATGAGATCCTGGCTTCTTTCTCCTAGACGTACAAGTGTGCGGCCGTATTCGGCACGGGTAGACAGGACTCTGGTCAACGATAATTACTCCGGTTGTGATTTCTATACTTCTAACGCCTGAATTTTAAGCTTTTGGCAAAACAAACGCTGATTCTAAGTGAAAAATGGTTTTTGCGGCACAAGGCGTCAGTCTGCTGCCTCCATCAAATAGCATCACGCGCGGCGCCCAACTCCTCCAGCGCCAGCCGCAACTGTTCATCGTTGGGCACCTTTCCATGCCATGCGACCTTGTTTTCGAACAGGGATACTCCTTTCCCCTTCACGGTGCGCGCCACGATCACCGTTGGCCGATCCTGGCAGTCGCGCGCTTCGTCCAGGGCCTGAAAGATTTGTTGCGTGTCGTGCCCGTCGATATCGATGGCGTTCCAGCCAAAGGCCGTGAATTTGTCATCGATGGGTTCGACATTCATGATGTCACGCACCGGGCCATCCAACTGTAGGCCATTGGCATCGACAATGGCGCACAGGTTATGGGTTCGATAGTGTCCGGCGCTCATGGCGGCCTCCCAGATCTGCCCTTCCTGCAGCTCTCCGTCACCGAGTAACACATATACCCGTGGCGACATTGGCTGGTTCCGAATCGCCAGGGCCATGCCATGGGCAATGCTGAGTCCCTGACCGAGGGAACCGCTGGATGCCTCGACACCGGGGCAACGGCGGGAATCGGGATGGCCCTGCAGGATACTTTCGAGGCGGCGCAGGTGGAGGAGATCCTGGCTGGTGATATATCCGCAGCGGGCCAGAATCGCGTACAGCGCGGGCGCGGCATGGCCCTTACTGAGTACGAATCGATCACGGGCCGGCCAATCGGCGCGGAACGGGTAGTGCCGCATCTCGCCAAAATACAGGCAGGTCAGGATATCCGTGCACGATAGCGAACCGCCGATGTGTCCGGAACCGGCACGATGGATCATGGTAAGGATTGTTACCCGCAATTCACGTGCTAACTCACAGAGCTTATCCGGATCCCGGATTCGTTTTGGGAGGGGTTGCGATTGGCTGTAACTTCCAGTCGCGCCTGAGTTGGTTCGGTCTGAATTCTTCTGACCTGAATTAGTTTGAATCTTTTCGATGTCGGGCATGAATAATGTTGTTCCGTGTCTGTTTCAATTTCCTGATTCCGCCCGTATCGGGTATTGGGTTAGGGAATCAATACTGTCGATCCTACCGTTGCGCGTCCCTCCAGGGCAACATGCGCATCCGCCGCTGCCCGCAGCGGGAATTCCTGGGCGATATTGACGCGAACAATCCCCCTTTCGGCTACATCGAAAGTTTCCCGGGCGTTGGCAACCAGTTCCTCGCGGGTGGTAGTGTAATGCATCAGGTTCGGTCTGGTCAGGAACAAAGACCCCCGCGCGCTCAGTCCCGCGATATCGAAGGGAGAAATGGGACCGGAAGACTGGCCGAAACTCACCATCATCCCTCGTGGCCGCAGGCAATCGAGGGATCCCTCGAAGGTGTCTTTTCCAACGGAGTCGTATACGACGGGGACGCCCTGTCCTTCGGTAATCTCCCTGACCCGTTCCACGAAATTCTCCCGGTCATAGCGAATGGTTTGGTGGCAGCCATGGGCGCGGGCGAGTTCCGCCTTTTCATCACTGCCCACGGTACCGATGACCAAGGCGCCAAGGTGGGCGGCCCACTGGCAGACAATGAGCCCGACACCCCCTGCCGCCGCGTGGATAAGGATCGCATCACCCGATTGGACGCGATAGGTCTGGCGCAATAAATACCGGGCCGTCATCCCTTTTAGCATCAGTGCCGCTGCGGTTCTATCGTCGATACCTTCGGGTACTGGTATCAACCGATCGGCATCGATCAATCTGGCTTCCGAATAGGCCCCTACCGGTGGTGTGGCATAGACCACCCGCGTCCCCACTTCGATCTCCGGCACCCTGGCCGAGACATCGGATCCGATAGCCTCCACGATCCCGGCCGCCTCGATGCCGGGCGTAAACGGTAACGCAGGCACCGGGTAGAGACCGGTGCGATGGTAGATATCGATAAAGTTGAGCCCGACGGCGGTATGGCGAATCCGCGCCTGATTGGGGGCCGGATCACCGAGCTGTACCTCTTCCCAACGTAAGACCTCGGGACCACCGAGGGTGTGACTGCGTATGGCTTTTGTCATTGTTGTAATTCCTATAGTGCCTGGAAAAAGGGCTCGATTACCCGCACCAGTTTTCCGAGATCGGAAATCTTGGTTGCCACTTGGTTTTGGATAATGGAGAAATCCAGGCTGTTCACCGTTCGCCCAACATGCTCACGGGTCTTGTGATAGGGGATTGCTTCCAGGAAATAGATGTTTTCGAGATCCTCCGCCGGTCGGTCGCGAAGCGCCATGTCGTCGTTGGCGGGATCGAAATCGAATTCCCGCCGGATTCGCTCGGTCGATAGCTTTGGGTGGATGCGGAGAAAATGCGAATATTCGGCCAGGAACCATGCCTCGATCTCCATGATGGCCAGAATCAGAGCGGGCGTTATCGGATCGTTCGGCAATCTGAATTCGAAGCCCTGACGAAGGCGATCAACATCGTCACGCTGAT
>JABDQX010000113.1 GCA_013042035.1 Gammaproteobacteria bacterium | reverse complement strand
GTAACCACCGTTATATTGATCCTCGTCGTCATTCCTGCAATCTACTGCCTGTGGGAAGGACGTAGATTCGACCAACGGTAATTTCTCGCGAACCGCTGGCGGTACTGCGCGAGAAATTACAAAGACTCACAGCCTCTCAGGCTCAGGTCAGTATTTTCCTTTTGCCGAACCTTCGCGCTCTAACCGGTATCTTAGCCCTTATCCCACTTCCGGCTTCCCGACCGAGGAATCATCGGTTCCATCTCGCCCCCCCAAACACATCCGGTTCAAACCGCAAGGTGGCAAACAAATCATCGATGGTCTCTTCCCGGCGAATCAGCGCCACGGTGCCATCGGCGCACAGCAGGAGTTCCTTGGGCCTGACCCTACCATTGTAATTAAAACCCATGGCGTGCCCGTGGGCGCCAGTATCGTGGATACACAGGATATCGTTCTCCTGGATTCTCGGCAGGGAACGTTGAGTCGCAAACTTGTCGTTGTTCTCGCACAGTGATCCGACCACATCCACCGTCCGGATTTCACCGTCATCCTTTTTAATGCCGTCTTCGCCAAAGACGGTAATGTGGTGATAGGCATCGTACATGGCCGGTCTCATCAGGGCGGACATGCAGGCATCCACGCCAACATAGTTCCGGTAGATCGCCTTATGGTTGATTGCCTTGGTAATCAGGGCGCCATGGGGGCCGGTCATGTATCGCCCGCTTTCCATGAATAGTTTCGGCGCGTAGCCATTGCGGGATTGGAAGTCCTGGAAAAGCGGCGCGAGGCCTTCAGCCATGGCATCGATATCGAAAGGCTTGTCCTCGGGCTGGTAGGGGATACCGAGGCCCCCGCCAATGTTGATGAATTCAAAGCCGGCATCAAGTTCGGCTCCCAATTCTTCCACCAGCGCCAGTAACATGCGGGCGGTTTCCACCATGTAGATGGGATTGCGTTCGTTGGAGACCAGCATGGTATGAATGCCAAAACGCCGGGCACCGCGCTCCCTGGCATCCCGATAGGCCGACAATAATTGGTCGGTCGAAACACCGTATTTGGCATCGAGCGGATTGCCGATGATGTCGTTGCCGGTCCTTTGCGCGCCCGGGTTATACCGGAAGGAGATCAGATCCGGCATGGTGGGCACTTTGGGGACAAGGGAAATATCGTCCAGATTCAGGATGACGCCGCCTTCGGACTCGGCAACAATAAATTCGGCGCGACTGGTATTGTTGGAGGTAAACATAATTTCATCGCCATGGGCGTCGATCATCCTGGCAAGGCGCAGCTCGGCGATAGAGCTGCAATCGAAACCGAACCCCATGGAACGCATGATCCGCATAATGGCGGGATTGGGCAGGGCCTTGACGGCAAAGTATTCCTTGAAACCATGAAAGCGGGAGAAGGCATCGTTCAAACGCGCCCCTGTTTGACGTATTCCTACTTCATCGTAAAGGTGAAAGGGTGTGCCGTAGTGCGCGACGATGTCATGCAATAAAGGTGTGAGTCTATACTCGAAATCTTTTGAGATGGGCATGGGGTAAATTCCTCAGTGCCACGCACGGATGGCACGGATGCTGCGTACGGCAGGCAATGTTTCTCGATGGCAACAAACGCTCACGCAATCGCGCGGCGATCGGCTAACAGACGCCGAGGAACCCATCCGCATTAGGGAATATGGGATTCAATCCGGGTGATCTCCAAAACCTCAACCAAGCGCTGCTGCTTTCCGGTTAGGAAGACAGGCTCTTCTTTCAGTCCTGGGAAAAGACAGATTTGGAAACGATTCCAAATATTGGATAATGCTTCGTGTATCCAGTCCATCGGAATATCCTAATCCTGCCCGGTTTAGTCTTTTTTCCTCGAAGCGCTTACTTTACAATACCACCCCTTGGGCGTATACCTGGATGTATTCGAGGGAGCTTAGGGCTCCCAAGCTTTGCCCTGATAAGCAGGACCATATGATTTTGCGGAGCAAAGTCATTATTTTATAGAAATAAATTAGGTATATTAGAATGACAGAAGTACCAGTCAACGAACTTTTGGCCGCTGGCGTTAATACGGCAGAAGTCATACCGGTCGACGAACTCTTAGCCGCTGGCGTTAACCTGATGTTGATGGGGATGGGTGTCGTTTTTGTGTTGTTAGGGCTGATGGTGGTAACCGTCGGCGGCATGTCTCGGCTGGCACTCAAAATCGCCGGAGAGCCGCTGCCCCCCGAGCCACCTACCGCGCGCCCTGCGGGCACACCCGATCAGCAATTGCTTTCCGTCATCAGCGCCGCCGTCCATAAATACCGGCGATCTCACGGGCGATAGATTATAAATTGATCGTTAATTGGTCTCGCACCGCCAGAATCTTGAACAAAAGGCAGAAAAAACAATGAGTAAACTTGGTATTACTGAAGTCGTATTGCGTGATGCGCACCAGTCGGTGTTAGCAACCCGCATGCGCATTGAGGATATGTTGCCCATCGCTCCCAAATTGGATCAGATGGGATTCTGGTCACTGGAAACCTGGGGCGGAGCGACCTTCGACGCCTGTATCCGCTATCTGGGTGAAGACCCATGGGAGCGCCTCCGGAAGCTGAAAAAGGCCATCCCCAATACGCCCCACCAGATGTTGTTCCGGGCACAAAATATCCTGGGTTATCGTCACTATGCGGACGATGTGGTCGAGAAGTTTGTCGAAAGATGCGGCGCCAATGGCATGGATGTGTTCCGTATTTTCGATGCCATGAACGATCTGCGTAACTTCGAGACCGCCGTCAAAGCAGTTATCAAGACCGGGAAACACGCCCAGGGAGCCATGTCGTATACGGTAAGTCCCGTGCATACCATCGACATGTGGGTGGATATGGGTAAACACCTGGAAGACATGGGCTGCCATTCCATTTGTATCAAGGACATGGCCGGATTGCTGAAACCCTACGTAGCCGAAGAGCTGGTCGCCCGCCTCAAAGAAACCTGCAGCGTTCCTATTGCCATGCACTGTCATGCCACCACCGGCCTGAGCACTTCCACCATCGTCAAGGCTGCCGAATCCGGCATTGATATCGTCGATACCTCCATTTCCTCCATGAGCATGACCTATGGACATTCGCCCACGGAATCCGTAGTCGCCATCATGGAAGACACCAAGCGCAATACCGGTCACAACATCCCGTTACTGGAAGAGATCGCCGCTTATTTCCGCGAAGTGCGGAAAAAATACGCCAAATTCGAGGGTAGCCTCAGAGGAACCGATTCGCGCATCCTCGTGGCCCAGGTGCCGGGCGGAATGCTCACCAATATGGAAGGCCAGCTCAAGGAACAGGGCGGGATCGATAAGATCGATGAGGTGCTCGAAGAAATCCCCCGTGTACGAAAAGACCTCGGCTACATCCCCTTGGTAACGCCCACCTCCCAGATTGTGGGTACCCAGGCCGTCATGAACGTGCTCATGGGCGAGCGTTACAAGAGCATCACCAAAGAAACCGCCGGTGTGCTAAAGGGTGAATACGGCACAACCATTGCGCCGGTCAATAAAGAATTGCAGGAGCGTGTGTTGGAAGATGGGCAAAAACCCATCACGTGTCGGCCTGCCGACTTATTGAAGCCGGAAATGGATAATCTCACCGAGGAATTCGACAAGCTCGCCAAGGAAAACAAGATCGACGTAGCCGACAACGTAGTCGATGACGTCCTCATCTATGCCTTGTTTCCGCAGATCGGTCTCAAATTCCTCAAAAACCGTCATAATCCCGCCGCCTTTGAGCCCGCACCGGATGCCTCCGATGTCGTCGCACCGGCAGTCGCTGGCGTGCCTGCCGCCGCTGCGGCACCAAGCACCGGCCCCGAGGCGTACCATATCCTCGTCAATGGCACCAACTATGATGTGCAGGTCAGTCCTGCCGGTACTGTCATCGGTGCAGTGCAACACATGACCACGCCGGATAAACCTGTCCCGGCAGTGGCCCCAGGTTCCGGTGATCCGGTGCCCGCGCCGCTGGCAGGCAACATCTTCAAGATCGTCGCAAAAGATGGACAGCAGGTCGCTTCGGGCGAAGTGCTGATCGTCATGGAGGCCATGAAGATGGAAACGGAAATACGGGCACCTCGCGATGGAACAGTCTCCCAGATCAACGTCAAGGAAGGCGAGGCCATTCAGGTCGGTCACACCCTGGTGTTCCTGTCCTGATGGATTTCGGTTACGCCGAAATTTATATAACCCTTAGCCCCGCGCAAGGCGGGGCCATATAATTTTGTGAAGCAAAATTATTAGGTAACTATTTAGGAGCGACACTATGGATTTGGCACAAGGCCTGCTGGCTCTTTGGCAATCAACCGGAGTCGAGAATTTCCTGAGCGAAGGCTTATGGCGCGAATTTATCATGATGAGCGTTGGCTTTCTGCTACTGTACCTGGGTATCGTCAAGAAATTCGAACCGCTTTTGTTGGTGACGATTGGCTTTGGCGCGGTGCTCGCCAACATTCCGGGTGCGGGAATGGCCGACGAAGGCGGGCTTCTTTACTATGTCTACAAAATGGGTATTGAGACCGGTGTCTTTCCATTGCTGATCTTTATGGGCGTGGGGGCGTTAACGGACTTCGGTGCCTTGATCGCCAACCCAAAGATGCTGTTTTTGGGAGCTGCCGCCCAGTTCGGTATCTTCGTGACGCTCTTGGGTGCCTTGGCGCTGAACTACGTTCCCGGATTCGAGTTCAGCCTCGCCGATGCGGCCGCTATCGGCATCATCGGTGGCGCGGACGGCCCAACGGCCATCTTCCTGGCCTCCAAGCTGGCCCCGGATCTTTTGGGTGCCATCGCGGTGGCGGCCTATTCCTACATGGCCCTGGTACCGTTGATTCAACCGCCCATCATGAAGCTGCTTACCACGGAAGAAGAGCGCAAAATCGAGATGAAGCAGCTCAGAGTTGTGACTAAGACGGAAAAGATCATGTTTCCGCTGACGGTACTGCTCATGACCCTCATCTTCCTTCCTGCGGCGGTGCCTCTGGTCGGTATGCTGACCTTCGGTAATCTGTTGAAGGAATGCGGTGTGGTGGATCGTCTGAGCCATGCGGCCCAGAACGAAATCATCAACGCGGTCACCATCTTCCTGGGTCTTGCGGTCGGTTCCAAACTCCAGGCCGATAAATTCCTTACGGTGGAAACCCTGGGTATCCTCGCGTTGGGTGCGGTGGCCTTCTCCATCGGCACGGCTGCCGGCATCATGATGGCCAAACTCCTGAGCCGTCTGACCGGTGGTGGAATCAACCCGTTGATTGGCGCGGCCGGCGTCTCTGCGGTACCCATGGCGGCCCGTGTGGTGAATAAGGTCGGCCTGGAAGCCAACCATCATAACTTCCTTCTCATGCATGCCATGGGACCGAACGTAGCGGGCGTTATCGGATCCGCCGTTGCCGCCGGTATCCTGCTGGCAGTGGTAGGTGGTGGTTAATAGCCTATCCGCCTTAGATAAGTTCCGATGGTAGTACAACGGCTATTGCGACAGCAGTGTTGCAATAGCCGTTTTTTGTTCCGAACTCCGACGACTTAGGTGATATTCTCAAAAAGAATATACCGGAATCGCGCAGGATTGTTGTTCGTATTCAAGGCGCGGTAACAGGCGGATAGTCGTTCTATGTAACTGTTGCCGTAACGCAGAAGACGGACAAGAAAACAAGTGAGATCGGTATATTCTTTTCTGGGAATCACCTTATCTCCCCGCCATAAATACGTCGCTCAACAACCGGCGACAACCTGCTGATCGCCCGTACGACTATGAAACAGATTGCAAACTACCCCATCGACACCAACACACCTTCCGATGTGCTGTGCATCATTCTGGGGGGCGGGCGCGGCTCACGGCTGTGGCCTTTGACAAAATCCAGGGCGAAACCGGCCGTGCCTATCGGCGGGAAATACCGTCTTATCGATATCCCCCTCAGCAACTGCCTACACTCGGGAATAAATCGCATTGCCGTTCTAACGCAGTTCAACTCGGTTTCTCTGCATCGTCATATTGCCCAGACCTACCATTTCGGCCTGTTCGACGCCGGTTGGGTACAGATACTCGCCGCGGAGCAGACATCAAGCATCTCCGACTGGTATCAGGGAACAGCCGACGCAGTGCGCAAGCAACTTCCCGAGATCCTGGCGGTCGGCACCGGGCATGTACTGATTTTGGCCGGTGACCAACTCTACCGCATGGACTACTCGAGGATGTTCGAACAACACCTTGCCTCGAAAGCCGATGTCACCGTCGCGGTTAAGCCGGTATCGAGCGAAGACGCCTCCCGGTTCGGGGTTCTGAAGGAAAATAGGCACGGACGGATCACGGATTTTGTAGAAAAACCCAAAAACGAAGCCCTCTTGAAGTCCTTTGTCCACGATAATGGAGACACATCGCTTCCCTACCGAGGGTCCATGGGGCTCTACCTTTTCCGTACCGAGGCGCTGGTGGAACTGCTCGATTCCGAATTCATCGATTTCGGTGGTCACTTGATTCCGGCGGCGATTCCGGCGTATCGCACCATGAGCCACACCTTCACCGGATACTGGGAAGACATCGGCACGATCCGCTCGTTCTTCGACGCCAACCTCAGCCTGATCGCGCCGAATCCGGCGTACAACTTTTTCCACGACGCTACCCATCCCATCTATACCCGCCCCCGATTCCTGCCGGGTTGTCGCATCCAGGACGTGCACCTGAATCGGGTATTGCTGGCCGATGGCTGTATCATCGAGGCATCGGAACTTCATAACACGCTGGTGGGCAATCGAAGCATTATCGGCCGGGACGTCGCGCTTCGGGACACCGTATTGATGGGCGCCGATTACTATGAGGAAGAGGTCCGAAAACCCACACCGAACGCGCCGGCAATAGGGATCGGAGAGGGCTCGCGTATTTGCAACGCAATCATCGACAAGAACGCTCGCATCGGCACCAACGTGCGGATCGAGCCTTTCCCACGGGGAACGGATCTCGACGCAACCGAATGGGCGGTGCGCGATGGAATCGTGATAGTGCCGAAAAACGCTGTGATTCCCGATGGGACAGTGATTTTGCCGCACCGGAAATCGTAAATGAGAAATTACAACGCCGCCGATATCGAAGTTCTCACCGGCCTGGATCCGGTCCGCAAACGGCCCGGCATGTACACCGATACCACGCGCCCCAATCATTTGGTCCAGGAGGTCATCGATAATAGCGTTGACGAGGCGATCGCCGGGCATGCAACACGTATCAGCGCCACCTTGCATTCCGACGGTGCCTTTTCCGTCACCGACGATGGCCGTGGGATGCCGGTGGACATTCATCCGGACGAAAACGTTCCCGGCGTGGAGGTCATCCTGACGCGATTGCATGCGGGAGGAAAATTCTCCACTAAAAATTACCGCTTTTCCGGCGGACTCCACGGCGTCGGAATCTCGGTCGTCAACGCATTGTCGAGCCGGCTGGAGGTTCGTGTAAAAAGGGAAGGAAACGAATACGCCATGACATTCGCACATGGCGAGAAACTCTCCGAACTGGAGATTGTCGGCAAAACCGGCCGATACAATACCGGCACCACGGTTACCTTTTGGCCCAACCCTGATTTTTTCGACTCACCCAAGTTTTCCATATCGAGGCTCAACCACATCCTGCGCGCCAAGGCTGTCCTATGCTCTGGATTACACGTTGTTTTCGAGGACCGATTATCGGAAAACCGACAGGAATGGCGATATGAAGACGGACTTGCCGGTTATCTCGGTGAATTCCTTGAGGGCACCCAAACCCTGCCACCGGCCCCCTTTATCGGCAGCCTGACCAGCGAAACCGAAGTAGTGGATTGGGCGCTAGCGTGGTTGCCGGAAGGGGGGAACGCAATAACGGAAAGCTACGTAAATCTGATTCCCACGCCACAGGGCGGCACCCATGTAAATGGCCTACGGGCCGGGTTGCTTTCGTCCGTGCGCGAATACTGCGAATTTCGCAATCTTCTGCCGCGCGGCGTCAAGCTGGCACCGGACGATGTGTGGGAGAGATGTAGCTTCGTGCTGTCGGTGAAAATGAGCGAACCGCAATTTACCGGGCAAACCAAGGAACGCCTGTCCAGCCGGGAGATCGCCACTTTTGTCGCTGGCACCATCAAGGATGCCTTCAGCCTGTGGCTGAATCAACATCCGGAAGTAGGCGATCGAATTGCCGAACTTGCCATCGACAGCGCCCAGGCCCGTCTGCGGGCAAACAAAAAGATCACGCGCAAGCGAATCGCGGCAGGCCCCGCGCTTCCGGGAAAACTTGCCGACTGCGTCATGCAGGACGCGGCGCATACCGAGCTTTTTCTGGTAGAAGGTGATTCGGCGGGCGGATCGGCCAAACAGGCCCGTGACAGGGAGTTTCAGGCGGTGATGCCATTGCGGGGGAAGATCCTCAACAC
>JABDQX010000112.1 GCA_013042035.1 Gammaproteobacteria bacterium | reverse complement strand
GCATGGGTGTGGAGCTGGTCGAGGGCGGCGATCTGGTGGTGGATGAGGATGACTGCGTCTATATGAAGACCATTCGCGGAATGGTTCGAGTAGATGTCATCTATCGGCGCGTCGATGATCTGTTTATCGATCCGGAGGTTTTCCAGGCCGATTCCATGCTGGGTGTATCGGGTCTGATGCGGGCCTGGCGCAGTGGTAATGTGGCCCTGGCCAATGCCCCCGGCTGTGGCGTTGCCGACGATAAGGTCATCTATTCCTATGTGCCCGAGATCATCCGCTATTACCTGGGCGAGGACGCGCTGCTGCCGAATGTTCCGACTTACCGCTGCAATGACCCCCGGCAGTGCGCGTATGTTCTTGCCAATCTGGAAAGCATGGTGGTAAAACCTGCCAATGAATCCGGGGGTTACGGCATGTTGGTCGGTTCTCAATCCACCAAAAAGGAGCGGGCGGCATTCAAAGAGCTGATTCGCGCCAATCCTGATAACTATGTCGGGCAACCGACACTGCGCCTGTCCACGGCGCCGACGCTGTGCGATCGCTCCCTGGAGCCTCGCCATCTGGATCTGCGGCCCTTCATCCTGCAGGGGCGCGATACCTTCGTAACGGCCGGTGGTCTGACCCGGGTGGCCATGAGGCGCGGCTCTTTGGTGGTCAACTCGTCCCAGGGTGGTGGAAGCAAGGATACCTGGGTTGTGGACGATGGGGATCTTGGTTTGTGGATAGTGGGGGATAAGTAATGCTTTCTCGCGTGGCTGAACGGATCTACTGGATGGCCCGCTACATCGAACGGGCGGAGAATACCGCGCGTCTCGTCAATACCTATAACTTTCTGTTACTGGATTTACCTCGGGGTACTCAAGTCGGCTGGGGATTGCTGCCCGTGATATCCGGTGGCTTTGGATTGTTCGCCGAACGTTACTATCGCCATGATGAACGCAACACGGTGAAATTTCTGCTCGCTGATCTCAAAAACCCCGGATCGCTCGTCAATTCCATCGGTTTTGCCCGGGAAAACAGCCGAACCTCCCGCGAGGTACTTCCGGAACAGGCTTGGGAGCAGATCAATGAACTCAAACATTACGTCGATGCCAACGTACAAAACGCCATTCCACGGCGTGGCCGCTTTGAATTTCTGACGGAAATCATCGGACGCTGCCAGCAATTGACCGGATTGCTCGATGGCACCATGAGCCGCGACCATGGCTATCATCTGGTGTGCATCGGACACTATCTGGAGCGGGCGGACATGACCTCCAGGGTAGTCGATATCGGCAATACGCGGCTACTCAACGGCAACAAACCGGACAGTGTCGATAAGCATATCTGGATCAGCGTACTGCGTGCGCTCGATGCCTATCAGATGTATCGCAAGGATGTGCACCTGGGCGTACGATACATTGATGTCGTCGACTTTCTATTGCAAAACGCCTATTTCCCCCGTTCCGTGGCCCACTGCCTGGATGGGGCGGAAGAGCTCATCGGCATGCTGCCTCGTCACAAGGAATGCCTCAAGGCAATACGTGATGTGCGGCGCGGTGTCGGTTATATCGGTGGTGTCGGTTACGGCAAGCTCAAAAATCTCGATGACATTTTTCTGCATCATGCCATCGACGGTATTCAGCTTGGGATCAACGAGGTTCACCGGCAGATTCATGCCACCTGGTTTGCCTGAATCACCAGAGAGTTTGAGAATCATGCACGAGAAAGAAGCTATATCGTCCCCCACGCATACCATAACCAGCCATAGCACCGTGATAAACGCGCCGGATCCGGGAGAGACCAGCTTTGGAAAGAACAAATACAAAAAATGGATTTATCTTGCCCAGGCGATTGATAGCTGGCGGATTTTCCCACGCATCTTTATAACGACCTACATCGTTCTGTTATACCAGGTTGTAAATTGGTTTATGGAGCTCGAGGATCCCTCAATGGAGCAATCGGGTTTGGTGTCGGTCGTTGTTGGCGCGGGCGCCGCTTGGTTTGGTCTGTATCTGGGCTCCAGTAGGAAATTCAAGGAATAACCCGCGGATGGGGCCCGAGCAATCTACCACTGATGAAAACCTTCCACTGCCGCTGCGGTCAACCGCTCTCTTTCGATAACACCAGATGTCTGCGCTGTGGCGAGTCGGTGGGTTACGACCCCCTGTCGGTGGCATTTCTGGTTCCCGATCCGGCCGTGCACCGTCATTGCGCCAATCGCACCGAGCATGGCGTCTGTAACTGGCTGGTAGCGGCGGACGATACCAATCCCCTGTGTCTTTCCTGCCGCATGACACGGGTCATCCCGGACCTTTCCCGCTTCGGCAATCCTGGCCGCTGGAGGGTGTTGGAGAACGCCAAACGGCGTTTGCTCTATAGCCTGTTGCAGCTCGGCTTACCCCTGCACGAAGATATTCACGGTGGCCACCCGGCGCTCGCTTTCCAGTTCCTGGAGGATCGCGGCGCCAATCCCATGGTGGCCGAGGAGTATGTGCGGACCGGCCACGCTTCCGGTGTCATCACCATCAATGTGGCCGAGGCCGACGACGTGCAACGGGAGATAACGCGATCGCTGATGAACGAGGCCTATCGCACGCCGCTTGGCCATTGCCGCCACGAAAGTGGCCACTACTACTTTGATAGGCTTATCGGTTTAGGATCACGGGATCAGGCATTCATGGCGCGATTCGGTGATCCCCGCCGGGACTACGACGCGGCATTATCGGCCTACTATGCCTTCCCACCGAGCCATGCCATTGAGGCCGGTTTCATCAGTCTCTACGCCCAGGCCCATCCCCTGGAAGACTGGGC
>JABDQX010000108.1 GCA_013042035.1 Gammaproteobacteria bacterium | reverse complement strand
CACGGGCACAGCATGGACGTGGAAGCCTCTTACGTCGCCGAAATGGTTCGGGCGTGGATGGAGAATAAATTCGGCACGGATGCGTATACCGCCGGTTATCGCGTCCATACCACTATAGACAGCCGACACCAGAAGAATGCCAACGAAGCCCTGCACAAAACATTGTTGGCCTATGACAGACGACATGGTTACCGGGGACCGGAACGTCGCCTCGGGGATTCCGAGCAGGATGCCTCTGCTGAAAATGCTATCGATATCAAGGATATACCACCAATAGGCAAGTTGATTCCGGCACTGGTTAAAACGGTTGGAAAGAAAAGTATCCGCGTGATCACGAACGAAGCGGAAGAATTGGAACTTCCGTGGAAGGCATTATCCTGGGCGCGGCGTTATGTGGATAGGAATCGTCAGGGGGCCAAGCCTAGGATTGCTTCAAAAATTGTCGCCCCCGGCGATATCATTCGGTTGGAAAAGGTGGAATCCGGGTGGTTGCTTGCACAGGTACCGGAGGTGCAAGGTGCATTGGTGACACTGGATCCCATGAACGGCGCGATTAGGGCGCTGGTCGGTGGGTTCAATTTTTATCACAGCAAGTTCAATCGAGTCACTCAGGCCAAGCGCCAACCGGGGTCGAGCTTTAAGCCTTTCGTCTATGCCGCCGCCCTGGAGGCGGGATTTACTCCCGCCAGCATTATAAACGATGCCCCCATCGTGGATTTCAGCGCGGAGCTGGACAGAGACTGGCGACCGGAAAATTACAGTGGAAAATTTTATGGTCCCACACGGCTTCGGGAAGCGCTGGTACATTCCCGTAACCTGGTTTCCATTCGCCTATTGCGCCGTCTTATCGAAACAGTCGGGATCAAGCCTGTTTTAAATGATTTGACCAGATTCGGTTTTGACTCGGAACACCTGCCACCGGATCTCTCCCTGGCCTTAGGCAGCGGCACGGTAACACCGCTTAAACTTACCACGGCCTATAGCATTTTTGCCAACGGTGGATATCGGGTGGAATCCTATTTTGTGGATCGCGTCATCGGTCCCGATGGAGACATGTTCAGGGCAAAGCCTCTACAGGTCTGTCGCGACTGTAAGCAAGTGGCCTCATCACCGGATAACGACCCGGTTGCCAGCACCTCGGTGACGACATCGAACGAATCTCCACTCGAAGGCAATCCTTTGCGAAAGGAAGCGTCCGATATCGATTCTTCGTCAGCTCGCATTGCACCCCGCGTGATTAGTGCCCAAAGCACCTGGCTAATGAACTCGATACTGAGCGATGTTATCAAACGAGGTACGGGCAAGCAGGCGAAAAAGCTTGGCCGCAACGATCTGGCGGGGAAAACCGGCACCACCAATGACCAAAAAGATGCCTGGTTTTGCGGATTCACACCGCACCTCGTAACCACTGCCTGGGTGGGATTCGATCTATATCATCCTCTGGGTCGCAACGAAACCGGCGGGCGCGCCGCTTTGCCCATGTGGATGGCCTTCATGGGCAAGGCTCTTGATGGCATACCGGAGACGCACATGGAGCGGCCAGACGAATTGGTTACCGTGCGTATCGATCCGGAGACCGGTCAGCGAGCCGGTTCAAATATCCAGGACACCGTTCTCGAAACCTTCAGAGCGGACAATATCCCTCGTAACATAGCGCCAGGACCGTCCGGTAATCGCGTCGAGCGGGTCACGGAGCAACTGTTTTGAGATAATTTTCCCTTTTACTGTGAAAAATTATCCCGTCAGCCTCTTTTGCCCCTCCTTATACTTTTCGGCCGTTTGCGCAATCACATCGGCAGGCAAACGAGGCGCTGGAGGTTGTTTGTTCCAGGCCAACCCTTCCAGATAATCGCGCACGAACTGTTTGTCGAAGCTAGGCGGGCTGGTGCCGGTTCGGTATTCGTCGACCGGCCAAAAGCGGGAGGAATCCGGCGTCAGTACCTCGTCGATGAGAACAAGATTCCCAGATGAGTCAGTCCCGAATTCGAATTTGGTGTCGGCAATGATGATCCCGCGTTCCAGGGCAAAACGAGCCGCCTCACGATAGAGTTGCAGGCTCACCGATTTAACCTTCTCCGCCAATTCCCGTCCAATCAACCGTACAGTGCTGTCGAAATCGATGTTTTCGTCATGCTCGCCCTCCTCCGCTTTGGTAGATGGCGTGAAAACGGGTTCCGGTAACTGTTCGGCCTGAGACAGCCCCCTGGGT